>NZ_JBJQKY010000010.1:0-165627 GCF_046486595.1 Escherichia sp. WS3063 | reverse complement strand
TACTAAAGCCATATCAAGTAAGAGATGGTGCATCCGGGAGGATTCGAACCTCCGACCGCTCGGTTCGTAGCCGAGTACTCTATCCAGCTGAGCTACGGATGCATCGGGAAATTTATTTTACTGCTGATATTGATACCGCTACTAAAGCCATATCAAGTAAGAGATGGTGCATCCGGGAGGATTCGAACCTCCGACCGCTCGGTTCGTAGCCGAGTACTCTATCCAGCTGAGCTACGGATGCATCGGGAAACTTACTTTACTGCAGATTTTTTGATACCGCCACTAAAGCCGTATCAAGTAAGAGATGGTGCATCCGGGAGGATTCGAACCTCCGACCGCTCGGTTCGTAGCCGAGTACTCTATCCAGCTGAGCTACGGATGCAAATGGCGGTGAGGCGGGGATTCGAACCCCGGATGCAGCTTTTGACCGCATACTCCCTTAGCAGGGGAGCGCCTTCAGCCTCTCGGCCACCTCACCACACGCCTCTTACGAGTGCTTCGAAGAACTTGTTTATCGCTCATCGTCGCTGCGTGGCGCACATATTACTTTCTGAGACTTATAAGTCAAACAATTTTTCCCACACTTTTATCGTTTGCACACTTCACGCTCAATTAGTCTGTAAAAACGTCAAAAAGAGTGTTTTATCAACAGAAAAACGGAGGTCTGACAGATAGCAGTAATGCAAAAAAATGGAGACTTAAGTTGAATGAACGGGAGTAAAGCGAAAAGACAATGGAGTGAAAGAGAAATTTTGAGGGTGCGTCTCACCGATAAAGATGAGACGCGGAAAGATTAGTAACTGGACTGCTGGGATTTTTCAGCCTGGATACGCTGGTAGATCTCTTCACGGTGAACAGAAACTTCCTTCGGGGCATTTACGCCAATACGTACCTGGTTGCCCTTTACCCCTAAAACTGTCACGGTGACCTCATCCCCAATCATGAGGGTCTCACCAACTCGACGAGTCAGAATCAGCATTCTTTGCTCCTTGAAAGATTAAAAGAGTCGGGTCTCTCTGTATCCCGGCATTATCCATCATATAACGCCAAAAAGTAAGCAATGACAAACACATTACATCTAAGCAGTCATGGCATTACATTCTGTTAAACCTAAGTTTAGCCGATATACACAACTTCAACCTGACTTTATCGTTGTCGATAGCGTTAATGCGAATGCCGTGAAGCGAGTCCACGGCATTGCCTGACGCTTATATTATTGCAATTTCGCGCTGACCCAGCCTTTCACACTGGCTAACGCTGCAGGTAAGGCCGCAGCATCCGTACCACCGGCTTGCGCCATGTCAGGACGTCCACCACCCTTGCCGCCCACCTGCTGAGCGACCATACCAATCAGCTCCCCTGCTTTCACACGATCTGTGACGTCCTTAGATACGCCTGCAATCAGAGAAACCTTACCTTCGACTACCGTTGCCAGCACGATAATTGTCGACCCCAGCTGATTTTTTAAATCGTCAACCATGGTACGCAACATTTTCGGCTCAACACCGCTAAGCTCGCTAACCAACAGCTTAACACCATTAACATCAATTGCCTTACTGGAAAGATTTGCGCTCTCCTGTGCGGCAGCTTGTTCTTTAAGCTGTTGTAACTCTTTTTCCAACTGACGCGTACGTTCCAGTACTGAACGCACTTTATCAGCCAGATTATTGCTATCGCCTTTCAGCAGATGCGCGACTTCGCTTAAGCGATCACTGTCTGCATGAACGGTGGCGATAGCGCCTTCTCCGGTTACCGCTTCGATACGACGAACGCCTGCAGCAGTACCCGATTCAGAGATGATGCGGAACAGACCAATATCACCAGTGCGGCTGGCGTGAGTACCGCCACACAACTCGGTGGAGAAATCGCCCATGCTCAGCACGCGTACGCGCTCATCATACTTCTCGCCGAACAGCGCCATCGCACCTTTCGCTTTCGCCGCTTCGAGATCCATGATGTTGGTTTCGATCGGCAAGTTACGGCGAATCTGTGCGTTCACCAGGTCTTCGACCGCACGAATCTCTTCCGGTTTCATCGCTTCGTTGTGTGAGAAGTCGAAGCGCAGCACTTTGTCGTTAACCAGTGAACCTTTCTGCGATACATGAGTACCCAGAACCTGGCGCAGCGCCGCGTGCATCAGGTGCGTTGCGGAGTGATTCAGACGAATACGGGCGCGACGAGCTTCATCAACATCAGCCTGCACCGCGTCGCCCACTTTCAGAGAACCCGCAGCAAGTTTACCGATGTGACCAATCGCCTGGCCGTATTTCTGCGTATCTTCCACCGCAAAGGAGAAGTTAGCGCCTTTCAGTTCGCCTTTATCACCAACCTGACCGCCGGATTCCGCATAGAATGGCGTTTGATCCAGCACGACCACAGCTTCCTGGCCTGCATTGATGGCATCAACCGCTTTACCATCAACAAACAGCGCGGTCACTTTGCCGTTCAGTTCCAGATGGTCATAGCCTTTAAATTCAGATGCACTGTCAACACGGATCATTGCGTTGTAATCGGCACCAAAGCCGCTGGCTTCGCGCGCACGACGACGCTGCTCTTCCATTGCTGCTTCAAATCCAGCTTCGTCAACTTTGATGTTGCGCTCACGACAAACATCAGCCGTCAGGTCAACCGGGAAGCCATAGGTGTCGTACAGACGGAAAGCAGTTTCACCATCCAGCGTATCACCAGAAAGTTTTGCCAGCTCTTCGTCCAGCAGCGCCAGACCGCGCTCCAGAGTACGGGCAAACTGCTCTTCTTCAGTCTTCAGCACCTGCTCAACCTGCGCCTGCTGGCGTTTCAGGTCTTCACCCGCAGAGCCCATAACGTCGATCAGCGGACCAACCAGTTTGTAGAAGAAGGTTTCTTTCGCGCCGAGCATATTACCGTGACGCACTGCGCGACGAATGATACGACGCAGTACATAACCACGGTTTTCATTGGACGGCATTACGCCATCCGCGATCAGGAACGCACAAGAACGAATGTGGTCTGCGATTACGCGCAGCGATTTATTGCTCAGATCGGTCGCGCCAGTGACTTTCGCTACCGCCTGGATCAACGTGCGGAACAGGTCGATGTCATAGTTAGAGTTAACGTGTTGCAGCACCGCAGCAATACGCTCCAGACCCATACCGGTATCTACAGACGGCTTCGGCAGCGGTTCCATCGTGCCATCGGCCTGGCGGTTGAACTGCATGAAGACGATGTTCCAGATCTCAATGTAGCGGTCGCCGTCTTCTTCCGGACTTCCCGGAGGGCCACCCCAAATGTGGTCGCCGTGATCGTAGAAGATTTCGGTGCACGGGCCGCACGGACCAGTGTCACCCATCTGCCAGAAGTTGTCAGATGCGTATGGCGCACCTTTGTTATCGCCGATGCGAATAATACGTTCGCGCGGGATCCCTACTTCTTTTTCCCAGATTTCGTAGGCTTCGTCGTCGCTTTCATAGACGGTAACCCACAGACGCTCTTTCGGCAGGGCAAACCATTTTTCACTGGTCAGCAGTTCCCATGCAAACTGAATGGCATCGTGTTTGAAATAGTCGCCGAAGCTGAAGTTGCCCAGCATTTCGAAGAAGGTATGGTGACGCGCGGTGTAACCGACGTTTTCCAGGTCGTTGTGTTTACCACCCGCACGCACGCAGCGTTGGGAAGTGGTAGCGCGGGAATAATTACGCTTGTCGAGCCCAAGGAACACATCCTTGAACTGGTTCATCCCGGCGTTGGTAAACAACAAAGTTGGGTCGTTATGGGGTACCAGGGAGCTGCTGGCAACTACCTGATGTCCCTTACTATGGAAAAAGTCGAGAAACGCCTGACGGATCTCAGCGGTGCTCTTGCTCATAATTATCCTGAAATCAAGCTAACGAAATATCGCTACCAGCCGTTGCGTGTCGTTAACCGCCCGGCTGGTAACTGAAAAGTGGGAATAAGATAAGTTTTCTTGACTGGGAAGTAAAATCCCGTATGCGTTCAGTCGGCAAAATTTCGCCAAATATCCTGGATATCTTCCATCAGATAGCCACGATAGAGCAGAAAACGCTGGATCTTAACTTTTTCTGAAAAGACAGTTGGCAAAGGTTCGCCATATTTTCGCGTCGCCTGATCGCGCGCCAGTGCGCACCAGTCGATGTCACATTCACGCATCGCTTTTTCTGTCGCTTCGCGGGAAATACCTTTCTGATTCAGTTCCTGACGAATACGCGCAGGTCCATAACCTTTGCGGCTACGGCTGGCGATAAAGCGCGCAACAAATCGGCTGTCATCGAGATAGCCATGTTCATGGCACCAGGCAATAACACGCTCGTAATCTTCTGCCGTGGCATCAATCTCTTCCGGGCCATTTTTGCCCATAATCGGTGCCGCGAGTTTACGTCGCAGTTCTTGCTCACTGTGATCGCGCACCGCCAGAATGCGTACCGCACGATCCAACAGGCGAGCATATGCCGGGCGACGGGATGTTGATTCTGTCATGGCATATCCTTACAACTTAAAAAAGCAAAAGGGCCGCAGATGCGACCCTTGTGTATCAAACAAGACGATTAAAAATCTTCGTTAGTTTCTGCTACGCCTTCGCTGTCATCTACAGAGAAATCCGGCGTTGAGTTCGGGTTGCTCAGCAGCAACTCACGTACTTTCTTCTCGATCTCTTTCGCGGTTTCCGGGTTGTCTTTCAGCCAGGCAGTCGCATTCGCTTTACCCTGACCGATCTTCTCACCTTTGTAGCTGTACCACGCGCCTGCTTTCTCGATCAGCTTCTCTTTCACGCCCAGGTCAACCAGCTCGCCGTAGAAGTTGATACCTTCGCCGTAGAGGATCTGGAATTCAGCCTGTTTAAACGGCGCAGCGATTTTGTTCTTCACCACTTTCACGCGGGTTTCGCTACCCACCACGTTTTCGCCCTCTTTCACCGCGCCGATACGACGGATGTCGAGACGAACAGAGGCGTAGAATTTCAGCGCGTTACCACCGGTAGTGGTTTCCGGGTTACCGAACATCACACCAATTTTCATACGGATCTGGTTGATGAAGATCAGCAGCGTGTTGGACTGCTTCAGGTTACCCGCCAGCTTACGCATCGCCTGGCTCATCATACGTGCCGCAAGGCCCATGTGAGAGTCGCCGATTTCGCCTTCGATTTCCGCTTTCGGCGTCAGTGCCGCCACGGAGTCAACGACGATAACGTCTACTGCGCCAGAACGCGCCAGGGCGTCACAGATTTCCAGTGCCTGCTCGCCGGTGTCCGGCTGGGAGCACAGCAGGTTGTCGATATCGACGCCCAGTTTACGTGCGTAGATTGGGTCCAGCGCGTGTTCAGCATCGATAAACGCACAAGTTTTACCTTCGCGCTGGGCTGCGGCGATCACCTGCAACGTCAGCGTGGTTTTACCGGAAGATTCCGGTCCGTAGATTTCGACGATACGGCCCATCGGCAGACCACCTGCCCCAAGCGCGATATCCAGTGAAAGCGAACCGGTAGAGATGGTTTCCACATCCATGGAACGGTCTTCACCCAGGCGCATGATGGAGCCTTTACCAAATTGTTTCTCAATCTGGCCCAGTGCTGCCGCCAACGCTTTCTGTTTGTTTTCGTCGATAGCCATTTTTACTCCTGTCATGCCGGGTAATACCGGATAGTCAATATGTTCTGTTGAAGCAATTATACTGTATGCTCATACAGTATCAAGTGTTTTGTAGAAATTGTTGCCACAAGGTCTGCAATGCATACGCAGTAGCCTGACGACGCACCGCATCACGGTCACCGCTGAAGCATTCCCGGCGGGTAATACCTTCGCCGCGGGCGGTGGCAAAAGCAAACCAGACGGTGCCGACAGGCTTCTCTTCACTGCCGCCATCCGGCCCGGCGATACCACTAATAGACACGGCGTAATCAGCACGAGCCGCTTTCAGTGCGCCTATCGCCATTTCCACCACGACAGGTTCGCTCACCGCACCATGCTGCGCCAGCGTCTCTTCGCGTACACCGATCATTTGCGCTTTTGCTTCGTTACTGTAGGTGACAAATCCGCGTTCAAACCAGGCGGAACTGCCGGCAATATCGGTAATCACTTTCGCTACCCAACCGCCGGTACAAGACTCAGCAGTTGTTACGGTTGCGCCACGGGCTTTCAGCGCCTGCCCAACCTGTTCGCTTAACTGCATCAGTTCACTGTCAGTCATCACAACCTCTGTCAGTCAAAAATTTATGCCGGACAAGATAGCACTTTCGTCAGGAAGATGGTGTTGGCGTTGCAATTTTACGAGGAGGATTCAGAAAAAAGCTGATTAGCCAGAGGGAAGCTCACGCTCCCCTCTTGCAAATAGTTACTGCACGCGCGCCAGCGCCACGGCTTGTCCTAACTGCCAGACCGCCATTGCGTAATGGGTGCTGTGGTTATAACGGGTAATGGTGTAGAAGTTCGGCAGACCGTACCAGTACTGGTAACCTGTTCCAACATCCAGACGCAGCAGGCTGGCTTGTTGATGGTTGCCCAGCGGCTGCTGTGGCGTTAAACCTGCCGCGGCAAGCTGCGAAATGCTGTACTTGGTTTTGAAGCCATTTGGCAAGCCTGGAGCCTGACCGTTTGCCATTACCGCGACCTGATCGCCTTTCACCCAGCCGTGCGCTTTGAAATAGTTCGCCACACTACCAATGGCATCAACCGGATCCCACAGGTTGATATGCCCGTCGCCGCTGAAATCTACCGCATATTGTTTGTAAGACGACGGCATAAACTGTCCGTAGCCCATCGCCCCGGCAAAGGAACCTTTCAGATTGAGCGGATCGTCCTGCTCATCGCGCGCCATCAGCAGGAAAGTTTCCAGCTCGCCAGAGAAATACTCCGCGCGGCGTGGGTAGTTAAATGACAGCGTTGCCAGCGCATCGAGGATACGGGTTTTCCCCATCACGCGCCCCCAGCGGGTTTCAACGCCGATAATCCCGACGATAATTTCCGGCGGTACGCCATACACCTGCCACGCGCGATTCAACGCATCTTCATACTGATTCCAGAAAACCACACCATTCTGCACGTTGTCCGGCGTAATAAATTTTTTGCGATAACGCAGCCATGCGCCGTTCGGACCTGATGGCGGTTTCACCGATGTGGTTGGTGCCTGGTTATCCATCAGCCGCAGTACCGAATCCAGACGTTTCGCCTGGGAGAGAATTTCCTGCAACTGCTGACGATCGAAACCGTGTTTGTTCACCATTTTGTCGATGAACTGCTGGGCA
This sequence comes from Escherichia sp. WS3063, assembly GCF_046486595.1. Taxonomy (NCBI): domain Bacteria; kingdom Pseudomonadati; phylum Pseudomonadota; class Gammaproteobacteria; order Enterobacterales; family Enterobacteriaceae; genus Escherichia; species Escherichia sp. WS3063. The sequence continues at coordinate 158,393 of NZ_JBJQKY010000010.1, read as the reverse complement.
TTCGGGTTATTGGCGAAGTCACCGCCCATCTGCATCACATTGTGCTGCGGCTCAAGCAGGAAGCCGCCAGACGGCGTTCCGGTGGTCGTTTCAGTCTCAGTAGGTTTTGGCTTGCTGCTACAGGCGGCAAGCAACACAAAAAGGGGAAGCAATGTTACATAACGACGCTTGAACATGAGGGGTCCATTTAACAGATTCAACCAGGGGCAAGTATGGTAAAGCATCACGCCCCGCACAAGGAAGCGGTAGTCACTGCCCGATACGGACTTTACATAACTCAACTCATTCTCCTCGCTATCCTTTTATTCAAACTTTCAAATTAAAATATTTATCTTTCATTTTGCGATCAAAATAACACTTTTAAATCTTTCAATCTGATTAGATTAGATTGCCGTTTGGTAATAAAACAATAAATCCTGAAGGAGAGAACAATGATAGAAACCATTACTCATGGTGCAGAGTGGTTTATCGGGCTGTTCCAAAAGGGCGGAGAGGTGTTTACCGGGATGGTGACCGGCATTCTTCCGCTGTTGATTAGCCTGTTGGTTATCATGAACGCACTGATTAATTTTATCGGTCAGCATCGTATTGAACGTTTTGCTCAACGTTGCGCCGGTAACCCTGTTTCCCGTTACCTGCTGTTACCGTGCATTGGCACGTTTGTCTTTTGCAATCCGATGACCTTAAGCCTGGGTCGCTTTATGCCGGAAAAGTACAAACCCAGCTATTACGCGGCGGCCTCTTATAGCTGCCACTCAATGAATGGCCTCTTCCCCCATATCAACCCTGGCGAACTGTTTGTTTATCTTGGCATTGCCAGCGGTCTGACAACACTGAATCTGCCACTTGGCCCACTGGCGGTGAGTTATCTGCTGGTTGGTCTGGTCACCAACTTCTTCCGCGGCTGGGTGACCGATCTGACCACCGCCATTTTTGAGAAAAAGATGGGCATTCAACTTGAACAAAAAGTTCATCTGGCAGGAGCAACATCATGACGCGTATTCGGATCGAAAAAGGAACGGGTGGCTGGGGCGGCCCGCTTGAGCTGGAAGCCAAACCGGGAAAAAAAATCGTCTATATCACCGCCGGTACCCGGCCTGCGATTGTTGACAAACTGGCACAGCTTACTGGCTGGCAGGCTATTGACGGATTTAAAGAAGGTGAACCCGCGGAGGCGGAAATTGGTGTCGCGGTAATCGACTGTGGCGGCACATTACGCTGTGGCATCTATCCGAAACGGCGTATTCCCACCATTAATATCCACTCGACGGGCAAGTCCGGCCCGCTGGCGCAGTACATTGTGGAAGATATTTATGTCTCTGGCGTAAAAGAAGAAAACATCACTGTAGTGGGTGATGCGACACCACAACCCTCTTCCGTGGGCCGTGACTATGACACCAGCAAGAAAATCACCGAACAAAGCGATGGTTTACTGGCGAAGGTGGGAATGGGTATGGGTTCTGCCGTTGCCGTGTTGTTTCAATCTGGTCGTGACACCATCGACACGGTATTAAAAACCATTCTGCCGTTTATGGCGTTCGTCTCGGCGCTTATCGGCATCATTATGGCTTCCGGTCTTGGCGACTGGATTGCCCACGGTCTTGCTCCGCTGGCGAGCCATCCACTGGGGCTGGTCATGCTGGCGCTCATCTGCTCCTTCCCGCTGCTTTCACCTTTCCTCGGCCCAGGCGCAGTTATCGCACAGGTTATCGGCGTATTGATTGGCGTGCAGATTGGTCTCGGCAATATTCCGCCGCATCTGGCTTTACCTGCACTGTTTGCCATCAACGCGCAGGCGGCCTGCGACTTCATCCCGGTCGGTTTGTCGCTGGCGGAAGCTCGTCAGGACACGGTTCGCGTCGGTGTCCCTTCTGTTCTGGTGAGCCGCTTTTTAACCGGCGCGCCAACTGTACTGATCGCCTGGTTTGTCTCCGGTTTTATCTATCAATAGAGGCTGAAACATGACCGTTATTTATCAGACCACCATCACCCGTATCGGCGCGAGTGCCACGGACGCCCTTAGCGACCAGATGCTCATCACCTTTCGTGAAGGCGCGCCGGCGGATCTCGAAGAGTATTGCTTCATCCATTGCCACGGCGAGTTGAAAGGTGCACTCCATCCCGGTTTGCAATTTACGCTCGGGCGGCATCGCTATCCGGTGACCGCCGTTGGCAGCGTGGCGGAAGACAACCTTCGCGAACTGGGTCATGTCACCCTGCGCTTCGATGGTTTAAGCGAAGCGGAATTTCCGGGCACTGTCCATGTGGCAGGCCCTGTACCCGACGATATCGCGCCGGGATCGGTTTTGAAGTTTGAATCTGTTAAGGAGTAAAAAATGAATCAGGTTGCCGTTGTCATCGGTGGTGGGCAAACATTAGGCGCGTTCCTGTGCCACGGTCTGGCTGCCGAGGGGTATCGCGTCGCGGTTGTCGATATTCAGAGCGACAAAGCCGCAAATGTGGCACAAGAAATTAACGCCGAATATGGTGAAGGTATGGCGTACGGTTTTGGTGCTGACGCCACCAGCGAGCAAAGCGTTCTGGCGCTTTCTCGTGGGGTAGATGAAATCTTTGGTCGCGTGGATTTACTGGTCTACAGCGCCGGAATAGCAAAAGCAGCCTTTATCAGCGATTTCCAGCTTGGAGATTTTGACCGCTCGCTACAGGTGAATCTGGTGGGCTATTTCCTGTGTGCCCGTGAATTTTCGCGTTTGATGATCCGCGACGGGATTCAGGGTCGCATTATTCAGATCAACTCGAAATCCGGCAAAGTGGGCAGCAAACACAACTCTGGCTACAGCGCAGCGAAATTTGGTGGCGTCGGGCTGACTCAATCACTGGCGCTGGATCTGGCGGAGTACGGCATTACGGTGCATTCGCTGATGCTCGGTAACCTGCTGAAATCGCCTATGTTCCAGTCACTGTTGCCACAATACGCGACCAAGCTGGGTATCAAACCGGAGCAAGTCGAGCAGTATTACATCGATAAAGTACCGCTCAAACGCGGCTGCGATTATCAGGATGTGCTGAATATGCTGCTGTTCTACGCCAGTCCTAAGGCGTCGTACTGCACTGGTCAGTCGATCAATGTCACCGGCGGTCAGGTGATGTTCTGATCAACAGCGGAGATCTTTTAAGGATCTCCGCGCGACTAATAGAATGCCTGATGCGCTACGCTTATCAGGTCTACAGGACTTCCGCCACTACATTACGGAGAAGTTATGGTATCCGCACTCATCACCGTCGCCGTTATCGCCTGGTGTGCGCAACTGGCCTTAGGCGGTTGGCAAATTTCTCGTTTTAACCGTGCCTTCGACACGCTATGCCAGCAAGGGCGGGTTGGCGTGGGCCGTTCCAGCGGGCGCTTTAAACCGCGGGTCGTGGTCGCCATCGCGCTGGACGATCAGCAACGCATCGTCGACACCTTGTTTATGAAAGGACTGACCGTCTTCGCCCGACCGCAAAAAATTCCCGCAATTACCGGTATGCATGCGGGTGATTTACAGCCCGATGTGATCTTTCCCCATGATCCACTATCACAGAATGCTCTATCATTGGCGCTTAAACTGAAACGTGGATAATTTCGTTGTGAATGTTACTTGCTTGCGAAGTTATCATTTTGAAACCTAAATCAGGTAATCACGCCCATGAAACCTCGTCAGCGTCAGGCCGCCATTCTGGAGTATCTGCAAAAGCAGGGTAAATGCTCGGTTGAAGAATTGGCGCAATACTTTGACACCACAGGCACAACCATTCGCAAAGATCTGGTCATTCTGGAACATGCCGGAACCGTCATTCGTACTTATGGCGGAGTGGTGTTGAATAAAGAGGAATCCGATCCGCCTATCGATCATAAAACACTCATCAACACCCACAAGAAAGAGCTGATTGCAGAAGCTGCCGTTAGTTTTATCCATGATGGCGATTCGATCATTCTTGATGCTGGCAGTACCGTTTTGCAGATGGTTCCCCTGCTCTCGCGCTTTAATAACATCACAGTGATGACCAACAGCCTGCATATCGTCAATGCGCTATCCGAACTGGATAACGAACAAACTATCCTGATGCCAGGCGGAACATTTCGCAAAAAATCGGCCTCATTTCACGGGCAACTGGCAGAGAATGCCTTCGAGCATTTCACCTTCGACAAATTGTTCATGGGCACTGACGGCATCGATCTCAATGCGGGCGTAACCACCTTCAACGAGGTCTATACCGTCAGTAAGGCGATGTGTAATGCCGCGCGCGAAGTGATTTTGATGGCTGACTCATCGAAGTTTGGTCGTAAAAGCCCCAACGTGGTTTGTAGTCTTGAAAGCGTCGATAAGCTGATTACCGACGCAGGTATCGATCCAGCGTTTCGTCAGGCGCTGGAAGAAAAAGGGATCGACGTGATCATAACCGGAGAGAGCAATGAGTGAAGCACTACTGAACGCGGGACGTCAGACGTTAATGCTGGAGTTGCAGGAAGCAAGCCATTTACCGGAACGTCTGGGCGATGATTTTGTTCGCGCCGCCAATATCATCCTGCACTGCGAAGGCAAAGTGGTGGTTTCGGGAATTGGCAAATCGGGCCACATTGGTAAGAAAATCGCCGCAACGCTTGCCAGCACCGGCACTCCTGCCTTTTTTGTCCATCCGGCAGAGGCATTGCACGGCGACCTGGGGATGATCGAAAGCCGCGATGTGATGCTGTTTATCTCTTACTCCGGTGGCGCGAAGGAACTGGATCTGATTATTCCGCGTCTGGAAGATAAATCTATCGCGCTGCTGGCGATGACCGGCAAACCGACGTCACCGCTGGGCCTGGCGGCGAAAGCGGTGCTGGATATCTCCGTAGAACGCGAAGCCTGTCCGATGCACCTTGCGCCGACCTCCAGCACCGTGAATACCCTGATGATGGGTGACGCGCTGGCGATGGCGGTCATGCAGGCGCGCGGATTTAATGAAGAAGATTTTGCCCGCTCCCACCCTGCTGGAGCACTGGGCGCTCGCTTGCTGAATAAAGTGCATCATCTGATGCGCCGTGATGACGCTATCCCGCAGGTAGCGTTAACCGCCAGCGTGATGGATGCGATGCTGGAACTCAGCCGCACTGGTCTGGGGCTGGTGGCGGTATGTGACGCTCAACAACAGGTACAAGGCGTCTTTACCGACGGCGATTTACGTCGCTGGCTGGTTGGCGGCGGCGCACTCACCACGCCAGTTAATGAAGCGATGACGACAGGCGGCACCACATTACAGGCACAAAGTCGCGCCATCGACGCCAAAGAGATCCTGATGAAGCGCAAAATCACTGCCGCACCGGTGGTGGATGAAAACGGCAAACTCACCGGCGCAATTAACCTGCAGGATTTCTATCAGGCCGGGATTATTTAATCCTTCAATCCCAGACGTTTCGCCAGCCGATGCAGGTTGGCGACGTCAGTTTCCAGCATTCGCGCGCAGGCAGCCCAGTTGTGATGATTTTGTGCCAGTGCCTGGCGAATGGTTTCACGCTGGAACGCTTCTGTCGCTTCACGCAGATTTTGCTTAACAACGGGCACCGCCGCAGCTTCTCGCGGCGGCAACGTCACCTCAGGAAAAGCAAAATGTTGCGCCTCGAGAATCACTTCATCGCCGCTGCGGGTTGCTCTCGCCAGCACTACCGCCCGATGAATAGCATGTTCCAGTTCGCGCACGTTCCCCGGGAAACTATAATGTTGCAATAAATTCCGCGCCCCGGAACTTAATACCACGCGGGAGAGCCCCAGCCGCAAACGACACTGCTCGCAGAAATACCCCGCCAGCAGAATGACATCATCGCCCCGCTCACGCAGCGGCGGCACCGAAAGTGGAAACACGCTCAGGCGATGAAACAAATCGGCGCGGAATCGCCCTGCCAGCACCTCTTCGCGTAAGTCGCGGTTAGTCGCCGCCAGCACGCGCACATCGACCCGCAAACTGCGGTCATCGCCAACGCGCTGAATATCGCCATACTGCAACACCCTCAGCAGCTTGGCCTGCAATGCCAACGACAACTCGCCGATCTCATCGAGAAACAGTGTGCCGTTATCCGCCATTTCAAACTTCCCGCTGCGGTTACTGATAGCACCAGTAAACGCTCCTTTCACATGCCCGAACAACTCACTTTCCGCCACACTTTCCGGCAGTGCAGCACAGTTGAGATAGACCAGCGGATTCACCGCCCGTGGCGAGGCTTCATGAATCGCTTTCGCCACCAGCTCCTTACCGGTTCCAGTCTCACCGCTGATCAGGACGTTGAGATCGGACGCCGCCACAATCTCAATCTCTTTTTTCAATTGCGTCATGCCTGGCGACAAGCCAATCATCTGCGTCTGTTTCACCGCTTCAAACGGCGCGGCATCGCCCGGCAGCATATTCTGGCTTTCCAGTTGCTCAATCAGCAACGCATTGCTTAACGCTCCCGCCGCCAGCGCGGCAATCAGGCGTAACTCTTCGTCGCTGAAAACATCGAACTGATCGGGCTGCATCCCGTCGAGCGTCAATGCGCCGATCAGGTTTTGCCCGGCAAACAATGGCAGACCAACGCAGGCGTGAACCTTCAGACTCTCCTGCCCGGGAATCAAACCGTCATAGGGATCGGGCAATTCGCTGTCTGCGGGAAAACGCACCACGTCCCCGGCGCGGGCAATCGCTTCCAGCCGTGGATGCCCTTCCAGCGCAAAGCGTCTACCGAGTACATCCTTCGCCAGCCCGTCGATGGCAAGCGGAATAAACTGCCGCGAGTCGTAACGTAGCAACGCAGAGGCATCACACTCCAGCACCTGACGCAGCGTGGTGATCAGGCGCTGAAAACGATCCTGATGACCAATCCCACGCTGCAATTCGATGGCGATATTCGCCAGCACATCAACGGAAAAACTCATCTTTGCCTCACTGTCAATTTGACTATAGATATTGTCATATCGACCATTTTATTGATAGTCATTTTGACTACTCATTAATGAGCACAATTTTATTTATAGAGTAAAAACAATCAGATAAAAAACTGGCACGCAATCTGCAATTAGCAAGACATCTTTTTAGAACACGCTGAATAAATTGAGGTTGCTATGTCTATTGTGGTGAAAAATAACATTCATTGGGTTGGTCAACGTGACTGGGAAGTACGTGATTTTCACGGTACAGAATATAAAACGCTGCGCGGCAGCAGCTACAACAGCTACCTCATCCGTGAAGAAAAAAACGTGCTGATCGACACCGTCGACCATAAATTCAGCCGCGAATTTGTGCAGAACCTGCGTAATGAAATCGATCTGGCGGATATCGATTACATCGTGATTAACCATGCTGAAGAGGATCACGCCGGGGCGCTGACCGAACTGATGGCGCAAATTCCCGATACGCCGATCTATTGTACTGCCAACGCTATCGACTCAATAAATGGTCATCACCATCATCCGGAGTGGAATTTTAATGTGGTGAAAACTGGCGACACGCTGGATATCGGCAACGGCAAACAGCTCATTTTTGTCGAAACGCCAATGCTGCACTGGCCGGACAGCATGATGACTTACCTGACAGGCGACGCGGTGCTGTTCAGTAACGATGCTTTCGGTCAGCACTACTGCGACGAGCATCTGTTCAACGATGAAGTGGATCAGACGGAGCTTTTCGAGCAGTGCCAGCGTTACTACGCCAATATCCTGACGCCGTTCAGCCGCCTGGTAACGCCGAAAATTACCGAGATCCTGGGCTTTAACTTACCAGTCGATATGATAGCGACCTCTCACGGCGTGGTATGGCGCGATAACCCGACGCAAATTGTCGAGCTGTACCTGAAATGGGCGGCGGATTATCAGGAAGACAGAATCACCATTTTCTACGACACCATGTCGAATAACACCCGCATGATGGCTGACGCTATCGCCCAGGGGATTGCGGAAACCGACCCACGCGTGGCGGTGAAAATTTTCAACGTCGCCCGAAGCGATAAAAACGAAATCCTGACCAATGTCTTCCGCTCAAAAGGCGTGCTGGTCGGCACCTCTACGATGAATAATGTGATGATGCCGAAAATCGCCGGGCTGGTGGAGGAGATGACCGGATTACGCTTCCGTAACAAACGCGCCAGCGCTTTCGGCTCTCACGGCTGGAGCGGCGGTGCGGTGGATCGTCTTTCCACGCGCCTGCAGGATGCGGGTTTCGAAATGTCGCTTAGCCTGAAAGCCAAATGGCGACCAGACCAGGACGCTCTGGAGTTATGTCGTGAACACGGTCGCGAAATCGCCCGTCAGTGGGCGCTCGCGCCGCTGCCGCAGAGCACGGTGAATACGGTGGTTAAAGAAGAAACCTCTGCCGCCACGACGGCTGACCTCGGCCCACGGATGCAATGCAGCGTCTGCCAGTGGATTTACGATCCGGCAAAAGGCGAGCCAATGCAGGACGTTGCGCCAGGAACGCCGTGGAGTGAAGTCCCGGATAACTTCCTGTGCCCGGAATGCTCTCTCGGCAAAGACGTCTTTGACGAACTGGCATCGGAGGCAAAATGAGCAACGGCATTGTGATCATTGGTTCGGGCTTCGCCGCCCGCCAACTGGTGAAAAATATTCGCAAACAGGACGCCAGTATTCCATTAACCCTGATTGCCGCCGACAGCATGGATGAGTACAACAAACCTGACCTCAGCCATGTTATCAGTCAGGGGCAACGTGCCGACGACCTTACCCGCCAGACGGCAGGTGAATTTGCCGGGCAGTTTAATCTGCGCCTGTTTCCGCACACCTGGGTAACGGATATCGATGCCAAAGCCCATGTGGTGAAAAGTCAGAATAATCAGTGGCAATACGACAAGTTAGTGCTGGCAACCGGTGCCAGCGCCTTTGTCCCGCCAGTGCCCGGGCGTGAGTTAATGCTGACGTTAAATAGTCAGCAAGAGTATCGCGCCTGTGAAACGCAACTGCGGGATGCCCGACGCGTGTTGATTGTTGGCGGTGGCTTGATTGGTAGCGAACTGGCGATGGATTTTTGTCGTGCAGGCAAAGCGGTCACGCTAATCGACAACGCTGCCAGTATTCTGGCATCGTTAATGCCACCGGAAGTAAGCAGCCGCTTGCAGCATCGGTTGACGGAGATGGGCGTTCATCTGCTGTTAAAATCTCAGTTGCAGGGGCTGGAAAAAACGGATTCTGGCATTCTGGCAACGCTGGACCGCCAGCGCAGCATCGAAGTGGATGCGGTAATTGCCGCCACCGGGCTGCGCCCGGAAACCGCCCTGGCACGACGCGCCGGGCTGACGATTAATCGCGGCGTTTGCGTCGATAGTTATCTGCAAACCAGTAATGCCGATATTTATGCGCTGGGCGATTGCGCGGAAATTAACGGTCAGGTATTGCCGTTCCTCCAGCCGATTCAACTTAGCGCGATGGTGCTGGCAAAAATTCTTCTCGGCAATAACACGCCGCTGAAACTCCCGGCGATGCTGGTGAAAATCAAAACGCCAGAATTACCGCTGCATCTGGCAGGCGAAACCCAGCGTCAGGATTTACGCTGGCAAATTAATACCGAACATCAGGGAATGGTGGCACGCGGCGTTGACGATACAGACCAGCTTCGCGCCTTTGTGGTCAGTGAGGATCGGATGAAAGAGGCGTTTGGATTGTTGAAAACGTTGCCGATGTAGGCATGGTTTTCTCCCTCGCCCAAAGGGCGAGGGGACTGTCCGCGCTACTTTTAACGCTTCGTTACGCCACATCCGCCACTATGCAGCATGCAGGATGCGCGCCGCAGCAATAACCCCCTGCCCCAGAGACAAGCCGCCATCACCCGCCGGTAAACTCTGCGGAAAGAGTAATGTGAAATCAGCGAGATAATGCGCCAGGCGTGTACGCAGCAATCGGTTATGAATAACCCCACCGCTAAATACCAGCGTAGTGATACCGCGCATCGTGGCCTGCTCACGCATCAACGCGGCAAAACCCTGCGCCAGCGCATCATGAAACGCCCACGCGCGTTGATTAACCGGTGCCTGCCAGTTCAGCCACTGCTGCCAGAAGGTGGCGAGATCCAGTTGATTGTCCACCAGCGGCATCGTCACCGGATGCGTCACTCCCTGGCTCGAAGCCGCCAGCGCCTCGAGGGCGCAAGCCGCTTCACCTTCATAACTTAACGTGGCTGGCGCACAGCCCAACGCCGCCGCTACGGCATCGAACAAACGTCCACACGATGATGCCAGCGGCGCGTTAATTCCACGCTCAATGGCCCGCGCCAGCACGCTCCAGTTTTGCTGTTGCACACTTGCCGTTTCAGGGTAATTCTGCCACTCCGGCACAAAGCGCAGGCACTGCGCCAGCAGGTTACGCCACGGCTGCTTTGCAGCCAAATCGCCCCCAGCAAGCGCCACCGCTGGCAAGCCGCCCAGGTGCTGGCATTCGCGATAGTTCACCCGCAGACACTCGCCGCCCCACAAAGCGCCGTTCTCCCCCATACCGATACCGTCGAGCGTCAAAGCAATGACATCACCGCCCTCCAGTGGCCAGTGATGTTCTGCCAGACACGCCGCCGCGTGGGCATGATGATGCAGCACCGTTTGCGTCGGCAGATTCATTTCGCGCGCCCACTGGCTGGAGACATAGCCCGGATGTGCGTCATGCACAACGTATTGCGGGGTAAAATCGTAGATGTTTTGCATCAGGCGTAACGCTTCGCGCCACTGCATCTGGATGCCATCGTCACTTAAATCGCCCAGATGCTGACTCAACACCGCTTGTTCACCGCGCACCAGGCAGAAGGTATTTTTCAGATCCGCGCCGAGACACAGCACAGGCGGAACATTTTTAAAGCCCGGAGGCAAAGCCAGCGCATCCGGCACATACCCCCGCGAACGGCGCAGCATTTCGCCGCTTTCGCGCACCACCGAATCATCCATCCGCTGCACGATGTCGCGGTTATGTATCAAGAATCCGTCGGCAATGCCCTGCAAATCCGCCAGCGCCTGTTCGTTGCTGATAGCTGGTGGTTTACCGCTCAGGTTGCCGGAGGTCATCACCAGCGGGCATTGCAGTTCCTGTAACAGCAAATGCTGGAGCGGGTTCGCAGGCAACATCACCCCAACTTCGTTAAGGCCAGGGGCGATATCATCACAAAGCTCAGGTATGTATTTTTTATCCACCAGCACAATCGGCGCGGCGGGCGTGGTAAGCAACTGGCGCGCAGCGTCTGGTAAACCGTCAGCCACTGGCAACATGACCGCCAGCGGTTTCGCCGGGCGATGTTTACGTGCCCGTAGTGTCGCCACCGCGTTACTGTTACGCGCATCGCAGGCGAGATGAAATCCGCCAATCCCTTTGATGGCGACAATGTTGCCCATTTTTAACTGTGCGATAGCCGCCTGTAATGCCGCCTCTTGTTCTGCATGTTCACCATGACTTACCCATTCAAGATGTGGGCCACACTCCGGGCAGGCCACCGGCTGGGCGTGGAAGCGACGATCGAGCGGGTCGCGGTACTCTTTGTCACAAGCCGGACACAGCGGAAACGCCGCCATCACGGTAAACGGGCGGTCGTAAGGCATCGCGCGAATAATGGTGAAACGCGGGCCGCAGTGGGTACAGTTGATAAACGGATAACGATAACGCCGCTCGCCCGGGGTATTCATTTCGGCAAGGCAAGCAGGGCAAGTGGCGGCATCCGGGACAATTTGCGTATTCATGGTGCCGCCTGTGCTCTGGCGGATAGTGAACTCAGTGGGCAGTTGTGACCAGATAAACGGCTCACGCTCGACGCTATCAATACGCGCCAGCGGCGGGCAGTGCTGATGCAATTGAACAAGAAACGTTTCCGGGGCTTCCAGCAGCCGGACTTCTACGCCATCGCCGTCATTACAGACATCGCCGTGAAGATTTAATTGCTGTGCCAGTTGCCAGACAAACGGACGAAAACCGACGCCCTGCACTTTGCCACGAATACGCAGTTGGACACCGCAAGATATGTTTTTTGCCATTGAGTTATTCCCGCCATCATGAATTTCGTAACCCGCCCAGCCGGACACGACCGCGTCGTATCCGGCAATCACAGGTCGGCGATACCGCCCGCTCCGTATTCTACGAATATTTCCGGGAATTCCTTTGATGCCAGAACAGTTCAGTAAGATTTTTAGAACATCAGCGCCGTACGGCGACGTTTTTCTGCGCTCAGTTGTTCAAGTTTATTACGATCGACACAAATCAGCGCATGGGTCGGGCAAGCAGCCATACACGCCGGGCCGTCTTCACGATGGTTACAGAGGTCGCATTTATTGGCTTCGGCTTTGTCAGCCCGTACGTTAAGCCCTGCGCCGCTGTTGCGAATCACCGGACGTACCACCACTTCCATCGCGCCATACGGGCAAGCCACAACGCAGGTTTTGCAACCAATGCAACGTTCCTGCATCACATGAACAAACCCTTTATCACGGCTGATAGCACCATTCGGGCAGACGTTAGCGCACGGTGCATCTTCACACTGACGGCAGACTGTTGCCGTAGAAATGTTCACACCTTTAATGACATGGATTCGCGGTAAAAAAGTTTCCGGGGTCAGCGATGCACAGTCCTGATTCTCCTGATGAGAAACCACGCACGCCACTTCACAGGTACGGCAACCAATACATTTACTCGCGTCAGCAATGATGAAACGGTTCATCAAATTCTCCAGCAATGACAGTTAATGCGCCGATACATTCACAAATCATGCCAGTTTTTAATTTACTGTTATTTAAAGAAATTAAATTCTGTAATGCAGGAAAAACGATGTCATCGACACTAGTGACGATGACATGTGATGACAATGTTTATTGCGAAAGAGCAATGAGGGAGCCGCGGCGGATCAGTTTTCCGCTGAAGGTTTTCGGCGGTGAGAAATCCCCACCATCGAGCATAAAAATCAGCCGTCCAATAATTTCCTGAATCATCTCAGTTACCGGAATTTTTACGCTGGAGAGCGCCGGAACGGTGTAGGGGGCAATAGCGATATCATCGAATCCGATAACTGACACCTGCTCTGGCACCGCTACGCCGCGCTCGTGCAACGCTTTCATCGCACCTATCGCCATATCGTCGTTACTGGCAACTAACGCGCTAAATTTAGCCCCACGTTCGAGCAACGTTTCTACCCCTTCGGCCCCGCTGGCAGGCGTCCATTTACCGTTAGCGATAAGTTTTTCATTGAGCGCAATACCATGCTGCGACAGCGCGTCTTTATACCCGGCAAGACGTTCAACGCTGGTGGGGGAATCCATCGAGCCGGTAAGGAAAGCAATCTCCTGATGCCCGGCGTTTATCAACTCTGCCACGGCGTTAAAGCTGGTCTGTTTATGATCGCACCAGACGCTATGGCTGCTATTTTTGCGCAGGCGGCGATTAAGCACCATTATCGGCTGACTGTGTGCGTCAATGATGTCATCAATCTCATCCACGCTTAAAAAACGCGGGTAAATCATAATGGCGTCGCAGCGCAAATCCAGCAGATACTGAATCGCCTGGCGCTCTTCTTCGGCGCTGTGTTTACCATCTGCCAATAGCAACTGTCGCCCTTTCTCTTCAGCCATTCGCGCGGCATGAAACAGTAGTTCACTAAAATAAATGCCGTGGTAAAGCGTGTTGGTCACTACCAGCCCCAGCGTCTGAGTACTCTTCGCCGACAGATTGCGCGCCAGCAAGTTTGGGCGGTAACCGCTCTCTTCTACCGCCTGAAACACGCGATCTTTAGTCTCCTGGCTGACGTAGCCATTACCTGAAAGCACGCGGGAAACGGTCGCTTTTGAAACCCCGGCGCGCTTCGCCACTTCCAGCATCGTCGTCATCATTTTCATCCCTTTACACGCAATCAACGCAGTGTACTGCACCGTTTGCCGATTGTCCTTGCGCAATCGGCGGGAAAAATATTCAGGTGACCGGTTTCACAAATATAAAAAATGAACAATTAACTCTCTTGCTTATTTAGTGACAACTATTCATGATTTTGTGAAACCGGTTTCCTAATTCCGTTTCAGCATCGGCATTTTCCGTCACGTCGACTGATAACAACTACATCTACCCTACTGATAACAGGATAAAATCCGATGGCCAAAAATTATGCGGCGCTGGCACGCTCGGTAATAGCGGCACTGGGCGGCGTTGATAACATCTCGGCAGTCACGCACTGTATGACGCGTTTGCGCTTTGTTATCAAAGATGACCAGCTTATCGACAGTCCGACGTTGAAAACCATCCCCGGCGTGCTCGGCGTGGTACGTAGTGACAACCAGTGTCAGGTGATTATCGGCAATACCGTTTCACAAGCCTTTCAGGAAGTCGTCAGCCTGCTGCCGGGAGATATGCAGCCCGCACAGCCCGTGGGTAAACCCAAACTCACGCTGCGTCGCATTGGTGCGGGGATCCTCGATGCGCTGATCGGCACCATGTCACCGCTGATCCCGGCGATTATCGGCGGATCGATGGTCAAACTGCTGGCGATGATCCTCGAAATGAGCGGCGTGCTGACAAAAGGATCGCCGACCTTAACCATTCTGAATGTGATTGGTGACGGTGCTTTCTTCTTCCTGCCGCTAATGGTCGCGGCATCTGCCGCCATCAAATTTAAAACCAATATGTCGCTGGCGATTGCCATCGCGGGTGTGCTGGTACATCCGAGTTTTATTGAACTGATGGCGAAAGCGGCCCAGGGTGAACATGTCGAATTTGCCCTGATTCCGGTCACCGCGGTGAAATACACCTACACGGTGATCCCGGCGCTGGTGATGACCTGGTGCCTGTCATATATCGAACGCTGGGTGGACAGCATTACACCGGCGGTGACGAAAAACTTCCTCAAGCCAATGCTGATTGTGTTGATTGCCGCACCGCTGGCAATCCTGCTGATTGGCCCGATTGGTATCTGGATCGGTAGCGCCATTTCGGCGCTGGTTTACACCATTCATGGTTATCTGGGCTGGCTTTCAGTCGCCATTATGGGCGCGCTGTGGCCTCTGCTGGTAATGACCGGGATGCACCGCGTCTTTACGCCAACCATCATTCAGACCATTGCCGAAACCGGCAAAGAAGGAATGGTCATGCCGTCAGAGATCGGCGCTAACCTGTCGCTGGGCGGTTCATCACTGGCGGTGGCGTGGAAAACGAAAAACCCGGAACTGCGCCAGACGGCGCTCGCAGCGGCGGCATCAGCCATTATGGCGGGGATTTCCGAACCGGCGTTATATGGCGTGGCGATCCGCCTGAAACGTCCGCTTATCGCCAGTCTTATCAGTGGTTTTATTTGCGGCGCGGTTGCCGGTATGGCGGGGCTTGCCAGCCACTCAATGGCAGCGCCGGGGCTATTTACCAGCGTGCAGTTCTTCGATCCGGCGAATCCAATGAGCATCGTCTGGGTGTTCGCCGTCATGGCGCTGGCGGTCGTGCTGTCGTTCATCCTCACACTGTTGCTCGGCTTTGAGGATATTCCTGTTGAGGAAGCGACTGCCGAGGCGCGAAAGCATCAGAGCGCACAACCGACCGTCGCCAAAGAAGTAAGTCTTAATTGAGGATGAAAATGTCAGTATTTCCGCAAGGTTTTTTATGGGGCGGCGCGCTTGCCGCCAACCAGTCTGAAGGTGCGTACCGTGAAGGTGGCAAAGGGCTGACCACCGTCGATATGATCCCACACGGCGAGCATCGAATGGCGGTGAAACTGGGACTGGAAAAACGTTTTCAGTTGCGTGATGACGAGTTTTATCCCAGCCATGAAGCGACGGATTTTTATCATCGTTATAAAGAAGATATCGCCCTGATGGCAGAGATGGGGTTCAAAGTGTTCCGTACCTCAATTGCCTGGAGCCGCCTCTTTCCGCAGGGCGATGAGCTGACACCCAACCAGCAGGGCATTGCTTTTTATCGCGCGGTATTTGAAGAGTGTAAAAAGTACGGTATCGAACCGCTGGTCACGTTATGCCACTTCGATGTGCCGATGCATCTGGTCACCGAATATAGCTCCTGGCGTAACCGCAAGCTGGTGGAGTTTTTCAGCCGCTACGCCCGGACCTGCTTTGAAGCATTTAATGGTCTGGTGAAATACTGGCTTACCTTCAATGAAATCAACATTATGTTGCATAGCCCGTTCTCCGGCGCGGGTCTGGTGTTTGAAGAAGGGGAAAATCAGGATCAGGTGAAATATCAGGCCGCGCATCACCAGCTGGTTGCCAGTGCGCTAGCCACCAAAATAGCCCATGAGGTTAACCCGCAAAATCAGGTGGGCTGTATGCTGGCGGGCGGTAACTTCTACCCTTACAGTTGCAAGCCGGAAGATGTCTGGGCGGCGCTGGAGAAAGATCGGGAAAACCTGTTTTTTATCGATGTGCAGGCGCGCGGCGCGTATCCGGCTTACTCTTCCCGCGTATTCCGCGAAAAAGGGGTAACCATCAACAAAGCACCGGGCGATGATGAAATCCTGAAAAACACCGTCGATTTTGTCTCCTTCAGCTATTACGCCTCGCGCTGCGCCTCGGCGGAGATGAACGCCAACAACAGCAGTGCGGCGAACGTGGTGAAATCGCTGCGTAACCCATATCTACAGGTAAGCGACTGGGGCTGGGGTATTGATCCACTCGGTCTGCGTATCACCATGAATATGATGTACGACCGCTATCAGAAGCCGCTGTTTCTGGTGGAAAACGGCCTCGGCGCAAAAGATGAATTTGCTGCCAACGGTGAGATTAACGATGACTATCGCATCAGCTATTTACGCGAACATATCCGCGCAATGGGCGAAGCGATTGCAGATGGCATTCCGCTGATGGGCTACACCACATGGGGCTGTATTGATTTAGTTTCCGCCTCAACGGGTGAAATGAGCAAACGCTACGGTTTTGTCTATGTAGACCGTGACGATGCAGGCAACGGCACGCTGGCGCGCACGCGTAAGAAATCGTTCTGGTGGTATAAAAAAGTGATTGCCAGTAATGGTGAGGATTTAGAGTAAGTAACCGTGCCGGATGCGGCGTGAACGCCTTATCCGGCCTACAAGGCCCGATAAGCGTTGCGCATCGGGCAATCTGGCGTTTGGCATCAGAGCTGGTTCACCCCATCAAGAACATCCCCCTTTATCAAGCAACGCTGCGTCAGCGCCAGATCTTCCGATTGCGGGTCGCGCCCGGCGATGGGTTTGAGGACGAGTTTACGGTTGGGGGTATAAGTAAAACGCGTGAGCGCGGGATAGCTTAACTTGCCAAACCAGCCGTGAACACGCTGCCATTTGGCGTCTTTTACCTGATACAGACTGGTTATCCAGTAACCGGAATCAAACTGCATATCCAGCAATTGCGTGTGGCCATTCCTTTGTAAATCCAGCAAATCATCAATGCCAGTTTCACTTGCGGTATAAAAACTATCGGACTGAAAAACACACGGGCGACCTTGCTGATTAAAGGTCATCAGAATCAAAAACGCGTTAGGTGCCAGACCATTTCCTGAAATACCCCGCCAGATAACCAGATCCTGAATGCCGTTACGATCAAGATCGGCACGGTAAAGTTGCGCATTACCCGCCATATTTTGCAGCACCCCCACAGGCACAGACCAGGATTTACCGGCGCGATCTTTACCGTTCAATTGCCATTCACTATCATCATTTGGCATCTTCTCAAGCGTCACGCCAGCAACGCCCACTTTTCTAAAATGCCAGGTTTGCTCGGTATAATAAGGCATAGTCAGGAGAGGTTTCAGCGCCCGCTTTTGCGCGTATTCGCTGTCACTCATTGGCAGATATTCGGTAAAGCTGGTGGCCTGTGCAGGCAGCACTAAGCTCAATAAAAAAGCGCACATCCCTGTTTTGATGTTCAATTCCCTGAATTCCCTAATGAAGAATTATTCTTCCACCGCTAACTGCGCGAAGCCGCCATTCCCTTCCCAGCCTTCCAGTCGTTGATAAACGGTTTCTACCGCATCTTTAATCGGCTGGGTCATCGGGTAGTAAAAACCGACGATATCCGGCTGGATGCCGAGGAAAATCACTTCGCCAATGTCTTCTTTCAACTGGTCGATAAGGTAGTTCAGCGGCATGTTATGGGTAGTCATCATAAACATCTCGGCGATGTCATCCGGATCGATGATGCGGATCTCGCCGGGGTTTAGCCCCATATCCGTGGCATCGACAATCAGCAGTCGTGTCGGGCGCAGTTCACGGATGGCGACGATGTCGTTTTCCGGTACGCTACCGCCGTCAATCACCACCCAGTTACCTTTCGGCGCGGCGGCGCACTTTTCCGCCAGCAGCGGACCTGCGCCATCATCGCCCATCATGCTATTGCCAACACAGAGTAAAACGTCAGTCACGCAGTCTCCTCACCATCAAATAGATGGCATTTTCCTGATAAATATCATGCAGCATACTTAACAGCATGGTACTCCATTCTTTCTGCTGCGAAGTTTGCGCTGCCCGGGCTTTATCGAATGCGTTAGCCAGCATCGGCACATGGTTAATGTCGATGACGATCTCACCGTACTTCGGCACGCCTTCCATTTTACGGCGGGCTTCACTGCCCGTCTCCAGAGTGGCAATCCATGCCAGATATTCATCCCACGGGCAGGTGAGCGCGGCTTCCAGGCAATCGATAACCCCAAGGTGGTGACCAATCGCCAGGCTGTAATAGACCACCTGCTGCGCCTCGGCGGGCGTGGCATCGTTCTCATCAATAAATTTACGGCTCAGTTGACTGAACACCACCTTTTCACTCATCGGATACGCGCCTCTTCAACAACATGATTCAGATGGCTGACAATCTCGTTCAGACGCGGATCGTTTTCCGCTTCCAGCCAGCGTGCAACCTGTTCTTCACCCTGCCCTAACTGTGTCAGGAAGTCATCGGCAATCTGACGACCGTAACGATAACCCGCCAGGCGGCGTGCTTCGCGATCCACTTTCACACGCAGCGGCTGCACCATATCGCCATGAAGGATTTCCGCCGGTTGTTCATCCTGCTCACCCGGGCCACGGGCGTGAATTTTCTGCTCCAGCAGGCCGAGCGCCATTGCAAAGCCGTACAGCGTGGCGGCTGGCGTTGGCGGGCACCCCGGAATGTAGACATCCACCGGGACGATTTTATCCGTACCGCCCCACACGCAGTAGAGATCGTGGAAAATGCCACCGCTGTTACCGCAGGCACCGTAGGAGATACAGATTTTCGGGTCCGGCGCGGACTGCCACGCACGCAGCGCAGGGGATCGCATTGCACGGGTGACCGCGCCGGTAAACAGTAAAATATCCGCATGACGCGGTGAAGGAACGACTTTAATGCCGAAGCGTTCTGCATCAAACAGCGGCGAAAGCGTGGCGAAAATTTCGATTTCGCAGCCGTTGCAGCCGCCGCAGTCCACGCGGTAAACGTAGGCAGAACGTTTGATTTTTTTCAGTAACGACGCCTTCATGCTGGCGATGGATTCATCCACCGTCATCGGGACCGGAATGCCGTTGGCGTCACGGGGGCCTAATAAATTGCTCATCAGATGGCCTCTTTCATATGGCGAGTCAGTTCAATACGGTCGGACGGCACCAGGCATTTCTGGCGCTTACATTCCGGGCAAGTCTCAAAGCTTTCGCGGTGGTTTTCCGCGCGGCTGTCACCATTGTGCTTAAGCAGCGCAATGGCGTAGTCGATCTCTTTCTGGACGGCGAAAGGACGATTGCAGACGCGGCAGTTGCACAGCGCGAAGCGGGACTGTTGCAGGAAGTCTTCTTTCTTCCACACCGCCAGTTCGTACTCTTGCGACAGTTTGATCGCCGCCGTCGGGCAAACTTCTTCGCAGCGTCCACAGAAGATGCAGCGCCCGAGATTAAACTCCCAGGCAAGCTCTCCTGTGGCGAGGTCGGTTTCAACCGTTAAGGCGTTTGACGGGCAGGCATTGACGCAGGCCGCGCAGCCGATGCACTGCTGCGGGTTCTGCTCTGGCTTACCACGGAAGTTTTTATCAACCGCAATCGGCTCCAGCGGATAAGACGAGGTCGCCGTGCCGGTTTTGATAACTTTTTTGATAAAGGTAAACATGGCGATTCCTTATTTCAGCGGCGAGTTTTTACGCTCAATGCTGTAGCGCTCGAGTTCTTTGTACGGCACCACTTTGCTCTTCTTCTTACGCACATCGACCACGGTCATGCGGTCGGTACAGGAGTAGCAAGGGTCCAGGCTACCGATAATCAGCGGCGCATCGGAAACGGTGTTGCCGCGCAGCATGTAGCGCAGGGTCGGCCAGTTCGCGTAGGTCGCCGCACGGCAGCGCCAGCGGTACAGCTTCTGGTTGTCGCCGGTCATGCTCCAGTGGATATCGTCGCCGCGCGGCGCTTCGGCAAAGCCCAGCGCGAAACGGTGCGGAATGTAGGTAAAGCCTTCCACCATCAGCGGACCGCCCGGCAGGTTATCCAGACCGTAGTCGATCATGTTCAGCGCGGTATAGACTTCGTTGATACGCACTTTCAGACGGGAAATAACGTCGCAGCCCTGCTCGCTGTGGACTTCCATTGGCAGCAGGCCATAACCAACAAACGGGTGATCGGCACGGGTATCACGGGCGTGACCGCTGGCACGGACCATCGGGCCAACGTTACTGAAGTCGCGAGCGATTTCCGGGTCCAGACGACCAATACCGACGGTGCGTTGTTCCATGTTCGGTGTGCTCAGCAGCACATCCACCAGCTCCTGCACTTCACGACGCATCTGTTGTGCCAGCTGGCGGGTCTGGATCATGTCGTCTTTCAGCAGATCGCGACGAATCCCGCCGATCAGGTTCAGGCCGTAGGTTTTACGTGCACCGGTAAGGATCTCTGCCATTTTCATGGAGGTTTCACGCACGCGGAAGAACTGCATAAAGCCGGAGTCGAAGCCGGTAAAGTGACAGGCCAGGCCGAGGTTGAGCAGATGCGAGTGCAGGCGTTCCACCTCCAGCAGAATGGCGCGGATCATCTGCGCTCGTTCTGGCACCTGAATACCCATCGCGTTTTCCACCGACGTGGTGTAGGCGGTGCTGTGAGCAAAGCCGCAGATCCCGCACACACGGTCAGAGAGGAAGGTCACTTCGTTATAACCCATGCGGGTTTCCGCCAGTTTTTCCATGCCGCGATGAACGTAGAACAGACGGTAGTCGGCGTCGATAATGTTTTCGCCATCGACAAACAGACGGAAGTGGCCCGGTTCGTCGGAAGTGACGTGCAGCGGACCAATCGGCACGACGTTGTTTTTCTTGTCGCCCAGTTCGTTGATGAACTCGTAGGTTTCAGCATCGGTAGTTGGTGCCGGACGCTGACGATAATCCATGCTGTCTTTACGCAGCGGATAAAGTTCATCCGGCCAGTCATCCGGCAGCACCAGACGACGTTCATCCGGCAGCCCTACCGGAATCAAACCGTACATATCGCGCACTTCACGCTCGCCCCACACCGCCGCCGGAACGCGCGGCGTTACGGACGGATATTCCGGTTTGTTGGCGTCAACTTCAACGCGCACGGTTATCCAGCATTTGGTGCCCTTCTCCATCGACAGCACGTAGTAAACGGCGTAATGACCATTAAGTTTGCGTTCGTCGTTACCAAACAGCACCGACAGCCAGCCCCCCTGCTTGTAGTAGAGAAACTCCACCACTTCCGGCAGGTAGTTCACCTTCACGGTCACGGTCAGCTGATCTTTGGTCTGCCAGGCGTGGTCCAGCACGACGCCCGGAAATGCCTCATTCAGCGCGGCGAGATAATGTTGACCTAATTTTTCTTCAGACATGCTCAAACTCTCTTTAATCACGCCGCCAGCAAGGAGACGAACGCTAAAAATGCAAAGCCAAACCCGGCCCAGGTAATGCGTGGTGTAATATCAAGACGCAGACGGGCCATGCTGTTTTCGAACAGCGCGATAACCAGGACGCCAACCACCAGTTTGACGATGGCAATCACCAGCGCCAGCAGCAGCCCACCGACGGTGAAGGTTTCCATTTGTCCCCACGGAATAAACACCCCGACGAACATCTGCAACACCACCAACTGTTTCAGGCTGATGCCCCATTTCATGACGCCAAAACCGCTGCCGCTATACTCAGAGAGCGGACCTTCCTGCAACTCCTGCTCGGCTTCCGCCAGGTCGAACGGCAGTTTGCCCATTTCGATAAAAGTGGCGAACGCACAGGCACAAAGCGCCAGCACCAGCGGGATGCTCTGGCTCAGTGGCCAGTGATAAACGGTGTCGGTGATGTTGCTGATGTTGGTGGAACCGGCAACCTGTGCGGCGACCCACAGACCAAGCAGCAGCATCGGTTCAACCAACACGCCAAGCATCGCTTCACGGCTCGCGCCGATAGCGGTAAACGGGCTACCGGTATCCAGACCAGAAATGGCAAAGAAGAAACGCGCGATGGCGAAGAGATACAGTAAGGTGATCAAATCGCCCAGTTGCGGCAGCGGAGAACCGACGGTCACCACCGGCAGCGCAGTGGCGATAGTCAGCATGACGCCCACCATCACATACGGCGTCAGGCGGAACACCCAGCCGGAGGCATCCGGGCCAACGCTCTGACGCCCCAGCAGTTTGATAATGTCGCGATACTCCTGCAACACACCCGGCCCACGACGGTTATGCAGACGGGCGCGCGCTACGCGGGTAATACCGGAGAGCAGCGGCGCAACGGCAAATAGCACCAGCGCCTGAATTAACGGATATAAAACACTCATTCTCAGGCTCCTCGTGAAACAATAATCACCACCAGCACCGCCAGTTCAACCAGCGCCATCCGGCGGAACAGCAACGCACTCCCCTCGCACTGCCAGCCCGGTACCAGCGACACCGGATTCAGCCATTTGCGCAGTTTCAGCACCGGCGCAAACGCCTGTTTCACCGGCATGGCAAAACCGTGAGCAGTAATCACCATTGATTTTTCATGGTCGTAGCCGCACACCCAGGCCGCGCCGCGGAAACGCGACGGCAAACGATCGCCTTTGCAAATCGCCATAATGATGAATGGCAGCAGCGGGCAGGCAATCAGCAGCAACGTGATCATTGGTTGAGAAACGGTGGTGTTAGCAGGCTCCAGCGGCAGAGGTACAGCAGCAGAGAGCATCGGCAGCAGCCACGGCGCAGCAACACCGCCAATTACGCAGCAAATCGCCAGTGCCACTACGCTTACGCTCATCAGGAGCGGCGCACAGGTGGCGTTTTCGGCTTCTTTGGTACGCGGCGCGCCGAGGAAAGTAACGCCATAGACTTTCGCCATACACATCACCGCCAGCGCACCGGTAATTGCCAGCCCCACGGCGAGCAGCGGCCCGAGAAGACGGGCAACAAACGCGCCACTATTGCTCAGTTTGAAGAAGGATTGATAGATAACCCATTCCCCGGCAAAACCGTTCAGCGGCGGCAGCGCAGCCATTGCCATCAGCCCGACTAACATGGCGATGGAGATAACCGGCATTTTCTTGCCAATACCACCGAGTTTTTCGATATCGCGATGACCGGTACGGAACCAGACGCTCCCCGCACCAAGGAACAGTACGCTCTTGAACAGGCTATGGTTAAGCAGATGGTACAGACCACCGACCAGACCAAGGGCAATCAGCGCCGGTTGTTCGAGCGCGATACCCGTTACGCCAGCGCCCAGCCCCAGCAGGATAATGCCGATATTTTCCAGGGTGTGGTAAGCCAGCAGGCGTTGGATATTATGCTCCATCAGCGCATACAGACCACCGACGAACGCGGTGATCATACCGAGCACCAGCAGCGCGATCCCCCACCACAGCGGTGCGTTACCGCCCAGCAGTGACAGAGTTAAAATACCCAGCAGGCCAATTTTCATCACCACCGTGGAAAACAGCGCGGCAGCTGGCGCAGAGGCGTTAGCATGAGCCTGTGGCACCCAGCCGTGCAGCGGGATAATCCCGGCCAGCAGGCCAAAACCAATCACACCGAGCAGCCAGATATCGGAACCAAGCGGCAGCTGTTGCATGCGCATATCCAGCAGGCGCAGATCCAGCGTGCCGTAACGCTGCCACAGCAGCCAGCAAGCAATCGCCAGCAGCAGAGTGCCAAGACGCCCCAGCGCAAACCACAGTTTGCCCTCTTTGCTGTTGCTGGTGAGGAACACCGCACACAAGGCCATGACTTCGGCCATTACCACGAACATGCCGAGGTTGCTGGCAATGACGGCGCAGACGGCGGCAGCCATCAACATATTGATCTGCAAGCCGTTGCACTTCACCTGCGCGTGGCGATGCCAGTCAATGTTGTAGAGGCTGACAAACAGACCGCACAGACCGAGCGTAATCAGCCAAATCGCGTTAAGCGGAGAGATTTGCACATCGTAGCTTACCAGCGACAGCGCACCGCTCACGCCAACCGCGCCAGTCAGTACAGTGAAGCCCGCGGCTGCCGTATACAGACTACCCACCGCGCCGCCAATTCCGGCTATCCAGCCGCTTAGCGCCTTTTGAAAAGAAAAGAGAAATGCCAGAACAGCGGCGGCGACAAACCACGCCACGCCGCTATTGATCAGGGAAATTGCGCTCATTTAGCCTCTCCACTTTGAGCCTGCTGAAACAAGGTGAGATCGCCAAAGTCCGTGTTAAAAGTCAGCTCACGCTTACGTTTGCTGACGCGGGCGATATCGGTGTTATCCACCAGATGCAGGGCTTTAGTCGGGCACATCCGCACGCAGGCCGGACCTTGTTCATCAAAACTGCAAAGGTCACATTTGACGGCGATCGCGCGAATACCTGGCACCCAGTCAAGCAGCGTACTGACACGCGCCGGAGCAGGCGGTGCCGGTGGCGCTTTCGGAGTATTGGCGTTTGCCGGAATATCCAGCGGACGGCTGCCGGAAAATTCAATTGCGCCAAACGGGCAGGCGATGCCGCACAGTTTGCAGCTTACGCACAGACTTTCATTTAGCTGCACAGCCCCATCAACGCGGGTGATGGCGTTAACCGGGCAGACCGTTGCGCAGGGTGCATCTTCACAGTGGTGGCAAAGTTGTGGCGCAGATTCTTTTTCATTCAACATCACTCGCAGGCGCGGCATAGATTGCAGCCCATGCTGGCGATGCGTCTCTGAACAGGCGGCCTCACAGGTGTGACAGCCGATACAGAGCGTGGAGTCAGCAATTACAAAACGATTCACCAGTCATTCCTCAGGTGATTGTCATTTTTGACGAAAACATGCCGATGAAATGTCATTTTCGACACTCATCGACACGCCCATCCCCAAACAGGCGTAACGCCTGCAAAACGGGCAAAGCCTCAGCTCATGCTGCCGGGCTTTGTCCCTTTACCAGTTGGCTTAAATTCACCGGCACATTGTTTTCAATGGCGGTATATAAGCTGTCGTAAACGCCAGCGATTTTTTCGAGATAGTGTTCCAGAACTTGTTCGCGATCGCGGATGTTGACCTTGCCATCAATCATGCCGTCAATGCTCAGTTGCGCCTGCGCAATCCGCTGTTTGTCTTCACCATCTTTTGTTTCGACGTAATACTCGATGGTGTGGCTGTTAAAGCCATCCGCCAGGGTGACATAAATACGAAAATGTTCAAAAAGGACGAAACAGAGTTCTTTGTCCGGCGCGCAACTCATGGCGTGATGCAGGCGCGCTTTCGATAACGTGATCCCCTGAACCAGCGAATTGCAGTAGATGTGCCACTGGTCCTGTAGGCGACGATGCCGCTGTGCGATGTAATCGGCTTTCTCGCTTATTTCCCAAATAGTCATTGTCAGGTTACCCGTTTAACAGAGATGCCAGCTTTAAGCATTTTCTGTGCCAACTTTTAATTTATTGTTATTAAAGAGATTTTTAAGCTAAAGATGAATTTCGTCGCCGTGTCGACGTGTCATTTCGACATCATCGACATTATTCACCGCAGGGATAATCAACACTGGCACAATTATTGCTTGTAGCTGGCGATAGTTAATGGGAGGCGATATGCACGAAATAACCCTCTGCCAACGGGCACTGGAATTGATCGAACAGCAGGCCGCAAAACACGGCGCAAAACGCGTAACTGGGGTCTGGCTCAAAATTGGCGCATTTTCTTGTGTCGAAACCAGCTCTCTTGCCTTTTGTTTTGATCTGGTTTGCCGCGGCAGCGTGGCGGAAGGTTGTAAACTGCACCTCGAAGAACAAGAGGCCGAATGCTGGTGTGAAACATGCCAACAGTATGTGACGCTACTGACCCAGCGCGTCCGCCGCTGTCCACAGTGTCATGGTGATATGCTACAGATTGTGGCAGACGACGGTTTACAGATTCGGCGGATAGAAATAGACCAGGAGTGAGCGATGTGTACAACATGCGGTTGCGGTGAAGGCAACCTGTATATCGAGGGTGATGAACATAACCCTCATTCCGCGTTTCGTAGCGCGCCATTTGCCCCGGCGGCACGCCCGAAGATGAAAATCACCGGCATTAAAACGCCTGAATTTACCCCCAGCCAGACTGAAGAAGGCGACCTGCATTACGGTCATGGCGAAGCGGGCACTCACGCGCCGGGCATGAGCCAGCGTCGGATGCTGGAAGTCGAAATTGACGTGCTGGACAAAAATAACCGTCTGGCTGAACGCAACCGCGCGCGCTTTGCTGCCCGCAAGCAACTGGTGCTCAACCTGGTTTCCAGCCCTGGTTCCGGTAAAACCACCCTGCTGACGGAAACCTTAATGCGCCTGAAAGATAGCGTTCCGTGTGCGGTGATTGAAGGCGACCAGCAAACCGTGAACGATGCCGCGCGCATTCGCGCTACCGGCACGCCAGCGATTCAGGTGAATACCGGTAAAGGTTGCCATCTTGACGCACAGATGATCGCCGACGCCGCGCCGCGCCTGCCACTGGACGATAACGGTATTCTGTTTATCGAAAACGTTGGCAACCTCGTATGTCCGGCGAGCTTCGATCTCGGTGAAAAACACAAAGTGGCGGTGCTTTCCGTTACCGAAGGTGAAGACAAACCGCTGAAATATCCACATATGTTTGCCGCCGCCTCACTGATGCTGCTCAACAAAGTTGACCTGCTGCCGTATCTCAACTTTGACGTTGAGAAGTGCATCGCCTGCGCCCGCGAAGTCAATCCAGAAATTGAAATCATCCTTATTTCCGCCACCAGCGGCGAAGGGATGGACCAGTGGCTGAACTGGCTGGAGACACAGCGATGTGCATAGGCGTTCCCGGCCAGATCCGCACCATTGACGGCAACCAGGCGAAAGTCGACGTCTGCGGCATTCAGCGCGATGTCGATTTATCGTTAGTCGGCAGCTGCGATGAAAACGGTCAGCCACGCGTGGGCCAGTGGGTACTGGTTCACGTTGGCTTTGCCATGAGCGTAATTAATGAAGCCGAAGCGCGCGACACTCTCGACGCCTTACAAAACATGTTTGACGTTGAGCCGGATGTCGGTGCGCTGTTGTATGGCGAGGAAAAATAATGCGTTTTGTTGATGAATATCGCGCGCCGGAACAGGTGATGCAGTTAATTGAGCATCTGCGCGAACGAGCTTCACATCTCTCTTACACCGCCGAACGCCCTCTGCGGATTATGGAAGTGTGTGGCGGTCATACCCACGCCATTTTTAAATTCGGCCTCGACCAGTTGCTGCCGGAAAACGTTGAGTTTATCCACGGTCCCGGTTGCCCGGTGTGTGTACTGCCGATGGGTAGAATCGACACCTGCGTGGAGATTGCCAGCCATCCGGAAGTCATCTTCTGTACCTTTGGCGACGCCATGCGCGTACCAGGGAAACAGGGTTCGCTGTTACAGGCAAAAGCGCGCGGTGCCGATGTGCGCATCGTTTACTCGCCGATGGATGCGTTGAAACTGGCGCAGGAGAATCCAACCCGCAAAGTGGTGTTCTTCGGCTTAGGTTTTGAAACCACCATGCCGACCACCGCCATCACTCTGCAACAGGCAAAAGCCCGCGATGTGCAGAATTTTTACTTCTTCTGCCAGCACATTACGCTCATCCCAACACTGCGCAGTTTGCTGGAACAGCCGGATAACGGTATCGACGCGTTCCTCGCGCCCGGCCACGTCAGTATGGTTATCGGCACCGACGCCTATAATTTTATCGCCAGCGATTTTCATCGTCCGCTGGTGGTTGCTGGATTCGAACCGCTTGATCTACTACAAGGCGTGGTCATGCTGGTGGAGCAGAAAATAGCGGCCCACAGCAAGGTAGAGAATCAGTATCGTCGGGTGGTGCCGGATGCCGGTAACCTGCTGGCGCAACAGGCGATTGCCGATGTGTTCTGTGTCAACGGCGACAGCGAATGGCGCGGCTTAGGCGTGATTGAATCTTCTGGTGTACACCTGACGCCGGATTATCAACGATTCGATGCCGAAGCGCATTTCCGCCCGGCACCGCAGCAGGTCTGCGATGACCCGCGCGCATGTTGTGGAGAAGTATTAACGGGCAAATGTAAGCCGCATCAATGCCCGCTGTTTGGTAACACCTGTAATCCTCAAACCGCGTTTGGTGCGCTGATGGTTTCCTCCGAAGGAGCGTGCGCCGCGTGGTATCAGTATCGTCAGCAGGAGAGTGAAGCGTGAATAATATCCAACTCGCCCACGGTAGCGGCGGCCAGGCGATGCAGCAATTAATCAACAGCCTGTTTATGGAAGCCTTTGCCAACCCGTGGCTGGCAGAGCAGGAAGATCAGGCACGTCTTGATCTGGCGCAGCTGGTAGCGGAAGGCGACCGTCTGGCGTTCACCACCGACAGCTACGTCATCGACCCGCTGTTCTTTCCTGGTGGCAATATCGGCAAGCTGGCGATTTGCGGCACCGCGAACGACGTAGCGGTCAGTGGCGCTATTCCGCGTTATCTCTCCTGTGGCTTTATCCTTGAAGAAGGATTACCGATGGAGACGCTGAAAGCCGTTGTGACCAGCATGGCAGAAACCGCCCGCGCGGCAGGCATTGCCATCGTTACTGGCGACACTAAAGTGGTGCAGCGCGGCGCGGCAGATAAACTGTTTATCAACACCGCTGGTATGGGCGCAATTCCGGCGAATATTCACTGGGGCGCACAGACGCTAACCGCAGGCGATGTATTGCTGGTTAGCGGTACACTCGGCGACCACGGGGCGACTATCCTTAACCTGCGTGAGCAGCTGGGGCTGGATGGCGAACTGGTCAGCGACTGTGCCGTACTAACGCCGCTTATTCAGACGCTGCGTGACATTCCCGGCGTGAAAGCGCTGCGTGATGCCACCCGTGGTGGTGTAAACGCGGTGGTACATGAGTTCGCGGCAGCCTGCGGTTGTGGTATTGAACTTTCAGAAGCGGCACTGCCGGTTAAACCTGCTGTGCGTGGCGTTTGCGAGCTGCTGGGACTGGACGCCCTTAACTTTGCCAACGAAGGCAAACTGGTGATCGCCGTTGAACGCAACGCGGCAGAGCAAGTGCTGGCAGCGTTACATTCCCATCCACTGGGGAAAGACGCGGCGCTGATTGGTGAAGTGGTGGAACGTAAAGGTGTTCGTCTTGCCGGTCTGTATGGCGTGAAACGAACCCTCGATTTACCACACGCCGAACCGCTTCCGCGTATATGCTAATAAAATTCTAAATCTCCTATAGTTAGTCAATGACCTTTTGCACCGCTTTGCGGTGCTTTCCTGGAAGAACAAAATGTCATATACACCGATGAGTGATCTCGGACAACAAGGGTTGTTCGACATCACTCGGACACTATTGCAGCAGCCCGATCTGGCCTCGCTGTGTGAGGCTCTTTCGCAACTGGTAAAGCGTTCTGCGCTCGCCGACAACGCGGCTATTGTGTTGTGGCAAGCGCAGACTCAACGTGCGTCTTATTACGCGTCGCGTGAAAAAGACACCCCCATTAAATATGAAGACGAAACTGTTCTGGCACACGGTCCGGTACGCAGCATTTTGTCGCGCCCTGATACGCTGCATTGCAGTTACGAAGAATTTTGTGAAACCTGGCCGCAGCTGGCCGCAGGTGGGCTATACCCCAAATTTGGTCACTATTGCCTGATGCCACTGGCGGCGGAAGGGCATATTTTTGGTGGCTGTGAATTTATTCGTTATGACGATCGCCCGTGGAGTGAAAAAGAGTTCAATCGCCTGCAAACATTTACGCAGATCGTTTCTGTCGTCACCGAACAAATCCAGAGCCGCGTCGTTAACAATGTCGACTATGAGTTGTTATGCCGGGAACGCGATAACTTCCGCATCCTGGTCGCCATCACCAACGCGGTGCTTTCCCGCCTGGATATGGACGAACTGGTCAGCGAAGTCGCCAAAGAAATCCATTACTATTTCGACATTGACGATATCAGCATTGTCTTACGCAGCCACCGTAAAAACAAACTCAACATCTACTCCACTCACTATCTTGATAAACAGCATCCCGCCCACGAACAGAGCGAAGTCGATGAAGCCGGAACCCTCACCGAACGCGTCTTCAAAAGTAAAGAGATGCTGTTGATTAATCTCCACGAGCGGGACGATTTAGCCCCCTATGAACGCATGTTGTTCGACACCTGGGGCAACCAGATTCAAACCTTGTGCCTGTTACCGCTGATGTCTGGCGACACCATGCTGGGCGTGCTGAAACTGGCGCAATGCGAAGAGAAAGTATTTACCACTACCAATCTGAGCTTACTGCGCCAGATTGCCGAACGTGTGGCAATCGCTGTCGATAACGCCCTCGCCTATCAGGAAATTCATCGTCTGAAAGAACGGCTGGTTGATGAAAACCTCGCCCTGACCGAGCAGCTCAACAATGTTGATAGTGAATTTGGCGAGATTATTGGCCGCAGCGAAGCCATGTACAGCGTACTTAAACAAGTTGAAATGGTGGCGCAAAGTGACAGTACCGTGCTGATCCTCGGTGAAACTGGTACAGGTAAAGAGCTGATTGCCCGCGCGATCCATAATCTCAGTGGGCGTAATAATCGCCGCATGGTCAAAATGAACTGCGCGGCGATGCCTGCCGGATTGCTGGAAAGCGATCTATTTGGTCATGAGCGTGGGGCTTTTACCGGTGCCAGCGCTCAGCGCATTGGTCGTTTTGAACTGGCGGATAAAAGCTCACTATTCCTCGATGAAGTGGGCGATATGCCGCTGGAGTTACAGCCGAAGTTGCTGCGTGTATTACAGGAACAGGAGTTTGAACGTCTTGGCAGCAACAAAATCATTCAGACGGACGTACGTTTAATTGCCGCGACTAACCGCGATCTGAAAAAAATGGTCGCCGACCGAGAGTTCCGTAGCGATCTCTATTACCGCCTGAACGTATTCCCGATCCACCTGCCGCCACTACGCGAGCGTCCGGAAGATATTCCGCTGCTGGCGAAAGCCTTTACCTTCAAAATTGCCCGTCGTCTGGGGCGCAATATCGACAGCATTCCTGCCGAGACGCTGCGCATCCTGAGCAACATGGAATGGCCGGGCAACGTGCGTGAGCTGGAAAACGTCATTGAGCGCGCGGTATTGCTAACACGCGGCAACGTGCTGCAGCTGTCATTGCCAGATATTGCTTTACCAGAACCTGAAACGCCGCCTGCCGCAACGGTTGTCGCTCAGGAGGGCGAAGATGAATATCAGTTGATTGTTCGCGTGCTGAAAGAAACTAACGGCGTGGTTGCCGGACCTAAAGGCGCTGCGCAACGTCTGGGGCTGAAACGCACGACCCTGCTGTCACGGATGAAGCGACTGGGAATTGATAAATCGGCATTGATTTAACAGATGTGGTTATACTCGATCAACATTCAATGAAAGGAGGCAGTATGGCAGTTTCAGCAAGAAATCAATTAACCGGAACAGTTAGCGCAGTAGCAATGGGCGCTGTGAATGATGAAGTAGAACTGACGCTGGCAGGTGGTGCAAAGCTGGTGGCAATTGTTACACACAGCAGCCAGCAGGCTCTTGGTCTGGCAAAAGGGAAAGAAGCGATTGCCCTGATTAAAGCCCCGTGGGTAACACTGGCAACGGAAGACTGTGGACTGAAATTCTCTGCTCGCAACCAGTTTGCTGGCAGCGTGTCGACAATCACCGAAGGCGCAGTGAACGCCACTGTCCATATCAAAACGGATGCGGGTTTTGAAATTGTGGCAGTGGTAACAAATGAAAGTCAGGATGAAATGAAACTCACCACTGGCTCGCGCGTTATTGCATTGATCAAAGCATCAGCCATCCTGATTGCCACCAAAGCGTAAACGCCTTATTTGCCGGAGAGTATGGCTCTCCGGCAGATTTATTTCTTTGGACGATATTTTTCTGGCAACTCCGGCACCGGACGCTTGTCATCGATGAGATGACGCACGGTTAAGATCGGATGACGCCACAGCATTCGCGGCCCGGCCCAACGCATAATCTGTTTCATCTCTTCACGCTTTGCTGGCTGGTAACAGTGCACCGGACACTGCTTACAGGCTGGTTTCTCTTCGCCGAACACACATTTATCCAGCCGCTTTTGCGCGTAGGCAAACAGCGCGTCGTAATGCTCCGGCTCCGCTGACGCCTGCGGGCATTTCGCTTGATAAAGATCGATCATTTTTTTAATCGTCAGTTTTTCACGAGAGATACGCTTGCCGGACATGCTGCCTCCATACTCTTAAGGTGTATTTATATTACAACTTAATTTGAAAGGGGACTATGGCTCTGAAGGAGGAGGTTTATTCAACCGACGCAATTTTGCGTACTTGCTTCATAAGCATCACGCAAAAGCTGCAAAACAGCATCTTTCCCGGAATCACCATCAAGAACTCGCCGTTCGCTTCTTCCCCTGAAATGATTAACTCCGGTATCATGTGCGCCTTATGTGATTACAACGAAAATAAAAACCATCACACCCCATTTAATATCAGGGAACCGGACATAACTCCATGAGTGCAATAGAAAATTTTGATGCCCATACGCCAATGATGCAGCAGTATCTCAAGCTGAAAGCCCAGCATCCCGAGATCCTGCTGTTCTATCGGATGGGTGACTTTTACGAACTGTTTTATGACGACGCGAAACGCGCCTCGCAGCTGCTGGATATTTCACTGACCAAACGCGGTGCTTCCGCGGGAGAGCCGATCCCGATGGCGGGGATCCCCTACCATGCGGTGGAAAACTATCTCGCCAAACTGGTGAATCAGGGCGAGTCCGTTGCCATCTGCGAACAAATTGGCGATCCGGCGACCAGCAAAGGGCCGGTCGAGCGCAAAGTTGTCCGTATCGTTACGCCGGGCACCATCAGCGATGAAGCGCTGTTGCAGGAGCGTCAGGATAACCTGCTGGCAGCTATCTGGCAGGACAGCAAAGGGTTCGGCTACGCGACGTTGGATATCAGCTCCGGGCGTTTTCGCCTTAGCGAACCGGCGGACCGCGAAACGATGGCTGCAGAGCTGCAACGTACCAACCCGGCAGAGCTGTTGTATGCAGAAGATTTCGCCGAGATGTCGCTGATTGAAGGTCGTCGCGGCCTGCGTCGTCGTCCGCTGTGGGAGTTTGAAATCGACACTGCGCGCCAGCAGTTGAATCTGCAATTTGGCACCCGCGATCTGGTCGGTTTTGGCGTCGAGAACGCGCCGCGCGGACTTTGTGCTGCCGGTTGTCTGTTGCAGTATGCGAAAGATACCCAACGCACGACCCTGCCGCATATTCGTTCTATCACCATGGAACGTGAGCAGGACAGCATCATTATGGATGCCGCGACGCGTCGTAACCTGGAAATTACTCAGAACCTGGCGGGCGGTGCGGAAAACACGCTGGCTTCAGTGCTCGACTGCACTGTAACGCCGATGGGTAGTCGTATGCTGAAACGCTGGCTGCATATGCCAGTGCGCGATACCCGCGTGTTGCTTGAGCGCCAGCAAACTATTGGCGCATTGCAGGATTTCACCGCCGAGATACAGCCTGTGCTGCGTCAGGTGGGCGACCTGGAACGTATTCTGGCGCGTCTGGCGTTACGTACTGCTCGCCCGCGCGATCTGGCCCGTATGCGCCACGCTTTCCAGCAACTGCCGGAGTTGCGTGCGCAGTTAGAAAATGTCGATAGTGCACCGGTACAAGCGCTGCGTGAGAAGATGGGCGAGTTTGCCGAGCTGCGCGATCTGCTGGAGCGAGCAATCATCGACACACCACCGGTGCTGGTACGCGACGGTGGTGTTATCGCATCGGGCTATAACGAAGAGCTGGATGAGTGGCGCGCGCTGGCTGACGGTGCGACCGATTATCTGGAGCGTCTGGAGGTCCGCGAGCGTGAACGTACCGGCCTGGACACGCTGAAAGTTGGCTTTAATGCAGTGCACGGCTACTACATTCAGATCAGCCGTGGGCAAAGCCATCTGGCACCGATTAACTACATGCGCCGCCAGACGCTGAAAAACGCCGAGCGTTACATTATTCCGGAGCTGAAAGAGTACGAAGATAAAGTTCTCACCTCAAAAGGCAAAGCACTGGCTCTGGAAAAACAACTTTATGAAGAGCTGTTCGACCTGCTGTTGCCGCATCTGGAAGCGTTGCAACAGAGCGCGAGCGCGCTGGCGGAACTCGACGTGCTGGTGAACCTGGCGGAACGGGCCTATACCCTGAACTACACCTGCCCGACCTTTATTGATAAACCGGGTATTCGCATTACCGAAGGTCGCCATCCGGTAGTTGAACAAGTACTGAATGAGCCGTTTATCGCTAACCCGCTGAACCTGTCGCCGCAGCGCCGCATGTTGATCATTACCGGTCCGAACATGGGCGGTAAAAGTACCTATATGCGCCAGACCGCGTTGATTGCGCTGATGGCGTATATCGGCAGCTACGTACCGGCGCAAAAAGTCGAGATTGGCCCGATCGACCGTATCTTTACCCGCGTAGGCGCGGCAGACGATCTGGCATCCGGGCATTCAACCTTTATGGTGGAGATGACCGAAACCGCCAATATTTTACATAACGCCACCGAGTACAGTCTGGTGCTGATGGATGAGATTGGGCGCGGAACTTCCACTTACGATGGTCTGTCGCTGGCGTGGGCATGCGCGGAAAATCTGGCAAATAAGATCAAAGCGTTGACGCTGTTTGCTACCCACTATTTCGAGCTGACCCAACTGCCGGAGAAAATGGAAGGCGTCGCCAACGTGCATCTCGATGCGCTGGAGCACGGCGACACCATTGCCTTTATGCACAGCGTGCAGGATGGCGCGGCGAGCAAAAGCTACGGCCTGGCGGTTGCTGCTCTGGCGGGCGTGCCAAAAGAGGTTATTAAGCGCGCACGGCAAAAACTGCGTGAGCTGGAAAGCATTTCGCCGAACGCCGCTGCTACGCAAGTGGATGGTACACAAATGTCTTTGCTGTCCCTACCGGAAGAAACTTCGCCTGCGGTCGAGGCACTGGAAAACCTCGACCCGGATTCACTGACTCCGCGTCAGGCGCTGGAGTGGATTTATCGCTTGAAGAGTCTGGTGTAATAACAATTCCCGATAGTCTTTTGCTATCGGGAATATTAACGACAACTGACGAATCAAATAAAAATACCCTGTATAATAGGAAATCTTATTTTACAGGGTAAAACCATGCCATCTACACGCTATCAAAAAATCAATGCCCATCACTATCGCCATATATGGGCCGTTGGTGATATTCATGGTGACTATCAATTATTACAATCCCGCTTACATCAACTCTCTTTTTGCCCTGAAACCGACTTACTTATTTCTGTCGGCGATAATATTGATCGTGGGCCGGAGAGTCTTAACGTGCTGCGCCTGCTAAACCAGCCCTGGTTTACATCGGCTAAAGGCAACCACGAAGCGATGGCGCTTGAGGCATTCGAAACTGGCGATGGAAATATGTGGCTTGCCAGCGGTGGTGACTGGTTTTTCAATTTAAATGATTCAGAGCAACAAGAGGCAATAGATCTGTTGCTGAAATTCCATCACCTTCCACATATTATTGAAATCACTAACGACAACATAAAATATGTCATCGCACATGCAGATTATCCGGGTGATGAATATCAGTTTGGTAAAGAAATAGCAGAAAGCGAATTACTCTGGCCTGTTGATCGCGTGCAGAAATCATTCAAGGGAGAGTTAAAAGAAATAAACGGTGCCGACTGTTTTATCTTTGGACATATGATGTTTATAAATATCCAGACATTTGCCAATCAGGTTTATATTGATACCGGCTCGCCGGAAAGCAGACGGTTATCGTTTTATAAAATTAAATAACGTGGCCGGGTAAAGCAAAGCCTCTACCCGGCACTTTTTTATTAACACTTACCTTCCGCCAGCAGCGGCGGGATGCTCGGCACCATCGGCGCGTCATCAATATCTTTCTGCGTCATGCGGAACGCTTCGGGATAATGTTCGCGGCTGGTGCGGCGCAGCGGTTCGGTATCGCGCCAGGTATAAAGGCAATGCTGGCACTGATATACCGTCCAGACATCTTTTACCGGCGATTTCGCCATCACTTCAATCTGTTCATCGGCACAACGTGGACAAATCATCTTGTTCTCCTTATTGACGTGCGGCCAGCATAGCGGTCAGTTTTTCAGCCCAGGCTTTGGTTTCCGGTAAATCCACCACCGGCTGACTGTAGTGACCACGGTTGTCCGGGGCGACAGGCGTGGTGGCGTCGATAATCAGCTTGTCGGTGATCCCCGCCGGACTTGAGCCAGGGTCGAGTTCCAGCACGGACATATTCGGCAACTGCACCAAATCCCCTGCCGGGTTCACTTTCGAAGAGAGCGCCCACATCACCTGCGGCAGGTTGAACGGATCAACGTCTTCATCGACCATAATCACCATCTTCACGTAGCCCAGACCGTGCGGCGTGGTCATCGCACGGAGGCCCACCGCGCGGGCAAAGCCACCGTAGCGTTTTTTGGTGGAGATAATCGCCAGCAGGCCGTGGGTGTACATGGCGTTTACCGCCTGCACTTCCGGGAACTCAGCTTTCAGTTGTTGATACAGCGGCACACAGGTGGCTGGCCCCATCAGGTAGTCGATTTCCGTCCACGGCATCCCGAGATAGAGCGATTCAAAAATGGGTTTGCTGCGATAAGAGACTTTATCAATGCGCACGACGGTCATATTGCGCCCGCCGGAGTAGTGGCCGGTAAACTCACCGAATGGCCCTTCAATCTCGCGTTTGCGGCTTTCGATGACTCCTTCGAGGATCACCTCCGAGCCCCACGGCACATCAAAACCGGTCAGCGGAGCGGTGGCGATCGGGTACGGACTTTCGCGCAGCGCGCCCGCCATTTCGTACTCGGACTGATCGTATTTCAGCGGCGTGGCCCCCATCAGGGTGATGATCGGGTCGTTACCCAGGGTGATGGCAATCGGCAGATCTTCACCGCGCTCTTCCGCTTTATGCAGATGCAGGGCGATATCGTGCATCGGCACCGGTTGCAGACCGAGCTTACGCTTACCCTTCACTTCCATACGGTAGATGCCGACGTTCTGCTTGCCGAAGTTATCCGGATCAAGCGGATCGCGGGAAACCACGCACGCTTTGTCGAGATAGAAACCGCCATCGCCATCGTTTAAACGAAACAGCGGCAGGATATCGAACAGGTTGATCTCGTCGCCATCAACGGTGTTCTGCGCCCAGGCCGGATTGGCGCGGCGCTCCGGGGCAATCGGGAAGTTATCCCAGCGGCGGATAAACTCATCAATCTGTTTTTTAACCGGGGTATTTGGCGGCAGGCCGAGGGAAATCGCGTGGTTCTGCCAGGAACCGATGGTGTTCATTGCCACGCGGGCATCGGTAAAGCCGCGAATATTATCAAACCACAGCGCGGGCGCGCCGTCGCCGATACGCCCGGTGGCGTTAGCTGCTGCTGCCAGATCCGGTTCCGCGTTCACCTCTTCGCTGATTTTCAGCAATTGCCCATGGTCGTCGAGCGCCTGTAAAAAGCTGCGTAAATCATCAAATGCCATTATTCATTCTCCTGAGAAAAATTCCGGGCCTGCGGCAATCCTTGCCAGCGCCTGGCGTGAGGATGTTCGAGGCCAAATTGATCCAGCACGCGGGCTACCACGTGGTGGACAATGTCATCTACCGTTTCGGGATGGTTATAAAAGGCAGGCATCGGCGGCACCATCGCCACGCCCATGCGCGAAAGTGCGAGCATATTTTCGAGATGGATTGTGCTAAGCGGCATTTCACGCGGCACCAGCACCAGTTTGCGGCCTTCTTTGAGCACGACGTCCGCCGCGCGCCCCACCAGGCCATCGGCGTAACCGGCACGGATACC
Source organism: Escherichia sp. WS3063 (assembly GCF_046486595.1). NCBI lineage: Bacteria > Pseudomonadati > Pseudomonadota > Gammaproteobacteria > Enterobacterales > Enterobacteriaceae > Escherichia > Escherichia sp. WS3063. Next base: position 120,216 of record NZ_JBJQKY010000010.1, on the reverse strand, counting down.
GGCGAGCGTTTTCATACTGCACGGAATAACGATCATGCCGTCGGTACGAAAGGAACCTGAGGAGATGGTTGCGGCCTGATCCGCCGGGTTATGGCAGAAGTCTGCGAGGGCAGCAACATCGCGGGCGTTGTAAGGCGTTTCCAGTTCAATGGTGGTTTTCGCCCACTTCGACATCACCAGATGAGTCTCGACATTCGGCATCTCCCGCAGCGCTTGCAGTAATGCCACACCAAGAGGCGCTCCGGTGGCCCCTGTCATCCCGACGATCAGTCTCATTGTTAATTCTCTTAATTGTTCGTACACGAACGTTATTATTAAAATACGCCTCTGTTCTCATCGCGGCAAGCACTGAAAAGTAACAACATCCCCTGCGTCACTGAAAAACCGCTATGATAGCGGCAGATAGTTTGCCCGGAGTTTACATGGCGTTACGAAATAAAGCGTTCCATCAGTTACGACAGCTTTTTCAGCAGCACACGGCTCGCTGGCAGCACGAGTTACCTGATCTGACCAAACCACAGTACGCGGTGATGCGCGCCATTGCTGATAAACCTGGTATCGAACAGGTGGCACTGATAGAAGCAGCCGTCAGCACCAAAGCAACGCTGGCAGAAATGTTGGCACGAATGGAAAATCGTGGCTTAGTCAGACGAGAACATGACTCTGCTGATAAGCGGCGACGCTTTGTCTGGCTGACTGCCGAAGGAGAAAAGGTACTTGCTGCGGCGATACCGATTGGTGACAGTGTGGATGAGGAATTTTTGGGGCGTTTGAGTGCAGAAGAGCAGGAGCTGTTTATGCAGCTGGTGCGCAAGATGATGAGCAAATAGGATGTTGATTGCCGGATGGGACGCTGACGTGTCTTATCCAGGCGACGAAACACACCAACTCCCCATACAAAAGAAAAAGGCCAGCCTCATAAGAGACTGGCCTTTCTGACAGATGCTTACTTACTCGCGGAACAGCGCTTCGATATTCAGCCCCTGCGTTTGCAGGATTTCGCGCAAACGGCGCAGGCCTTCAACCTGAATCTGGCGAACACGTTCACGGGTGAGGCCAATTTCACGACCTACATCTTCCAGTGTTGCCGCTTCGTACCCCAGCAAACCGAATCGACGTGCCAGTACTTCACGCTGTTTGGCGTTCAGCTCGAACAGCCATTTGACGATGCTCTGCTTCATATCGTCATCTTGCGTGGTATCTTCCGGACCATTCTCTTTTTCATCGGCCAGGATGTCCAGCAACGCTTTTTCGGAATCACCACCCAGCGGGGTGTCTACCGAGGTAATGCGCTCGTTAAGACGAAGCATACGGCTGACGTCATCAACTGGCTTATCCAGTTGCTCTGCGATCTCTTCCGCACTTGGTTCGTGGTCCAGCTTATGGGACAACTCACGTGCGGTTCGCAGGTAAACGTTCAGCTCCTTTACGATGTGAATCGGCAAACGAATAGTACGGGTTTGGTTCATAATCGCCCGTTCGATCGTCTGGCGAATCCACCAGGTTGCGTATGTTGAGAAGCGGAAACCACGTTCCGGGTCAAACTTCTCTACCGCGCGGATCAGCCCCAGGTTGCCCTCTTCGATAAGATCCAGCAACGCCAGACCACGATTGCCATAACGGCGGGCAATTTTTACCACCAGACGCAAGTTACTCTCGATCATCCGGCGGCGAGAGGCAACATCTCCACGCAGTGCGCGACGCGCAAAATAAACTTCTTCTTCGGCCGTTAACAGTGGTGAATAACCAATCTCACCAAGGTAAAGCTGAGTCGCGTCCAGCACACGCTGTGTGGCTCCCTGCGATAACAGTTCCTCTTCGGCCAAATCGTTATCACTGGGTTCCTCTTCTACTAAGGCCTTTTCGTCAAAAACCTCAACTCCGTTCTCATCAAATTCCGCATCTTCATTTAAATCATGAACTTTCAGCGTATTCTGACTCATAAGGTGGCTCCTACCCGTGATCCCTTGACGGAACATTCAAGCAAAAGCCTGGTTCCGCCGATTTATCGCTGCGGCAAATAACGCAGCGGGTTTACGGATTTCCCCTTGTAACGAATTTCAAAATGCAAGCGTGTTGAACTGGTTCCGGTGCTACCCATGGTTGCTATTTTTTGCCCCGCCTTCACTTCTTGTTGTTCCCGGACCAGCATTGTGTCGTTATGGGCGTAGGCACTCAGGTAATCATCATTATGTTTGATGATAATCAGATTACCGTAGCCGCGCAGCGCGTTACCGGCATAAACAACGCGTCCATCTGCAGTCGCGATAATTGCCTGTCCTTTGCTGCCTGCGATATCAATCCCCTTGTTGCCCCCCTCAGAAGCGCCAAAGGTTTCGATCACTTTGCCCTCAGTCGGCCAGCGCCAGGTGGAGATAGGCGTACTGGTTGATGTACTGCTGACAGTCGGCTCGGTTGTGCTTGCTGTTGGTACCGTTACAGGCGCTGTGACCGTGGTCGCAGTTGGCTTGTTGTTCGGCAACATTTTGTTAGCACTCTGTTCACCCGAAGACTCAGAATACGTAATTGTCGGTTGCGAAGCAACAGCAACGGTGGAATTTTGTGCAGGCTTGATCACAACTCCTTGCTCTGCTGCGTCGGCCTGGGTAATGGCATTTCCGCCAGTGATTGGCGTACCGGAAGCATTCCCCACCTGTAAGGTCTGACCGACGTTCAGCGCGTATGGTGCCTGAATATTGTTGCGCTGAGCAAGGTCACGGAAATCGTTGCCAGTAATCCAGGCGATATAGAAAAGTGTGTCGCCTTTTTTCACTGTATAGGTACTGCCGCTATAACTGCCTTTCGGAATGTTCCCATACTGACGGTTATAGACGATGCGTCCGTTTTCCATCTGTACCGGCTGCTGAGCTACTGGCTGCACCGGCTGGATTTGCGGTTGTTGAGTGGCCTGAATTTGTGGCTGCTGTACCGGCTGAATTTGCGGTTGCTGAGCTGTAGACGTCGTCCCCATTTTCGGCGGCGGCGTAATCAACATACCAGAATTGGTATTTGCAGGCGCATTGCCATTAACGGAGCTGACCGGGGCCGGTGGATTTGAAGTGTCAGAACAGCCTGCCAGCCATAGCGAAACCAGTGACAAAGCCGCAATGCGGCGAACGGTGAATTTTGGGCTTCCCGCGCTCATTTATCCCCCAGGAAAAATTGGTTAATAACCAGTGACATAATTACCGTGCAAGGCACCATACTGAACACTGGAAAAGATGTTCACGATACGCTGACCTGCGGCAAAATAACCAGGAAAAATCCAGGTATTTCCTCACGTTTTAAGCCAGCTCACCCTTCACTAAAGGGACAAAGCGCACGGCCTCCACGGTATCGATAATAAATTCGCCTCCCCGACGACGCACCCGTTTCAAATACTGGTGCTCCTCCCCTACGGGTAAGACGAGAATCCCGCCTTCGTCCAGCTGCGTCATTAGCGCAGTTGGAATTTCCGGCGGTGCCGCCGTAACAATGATAGCGTCAAACGGCGCACGTGCCTGCCAACCTTGCCATCCATCGCCATGACGGGTTGAAACATTATGTAAATCAAGATTTTTCAGGCGGCGACGCGCCTGCCACTGCAAGCCTTTAATCCGTTCAACCGAGCAAACATGCTGGACAAGATGCGCCAGGATTGCCGTTTGATATCCCGAACCGGTGCCAATTTCCAGCACCCGCGACTGCGGCGTCAGCTCGAGTAATTCGGTCATTCGCGCCACCATATACGGCTGCGAAATTGTCTGCCCCTGACCTATCGGCAAGGCGATATTGTCCCAGGCTTTTTGTTCAAACGCTTCATCAACGAATTTTTCACGCGGCACGGCGGCAAGTGCATTCAGCACCTGCTCATCCTGAATACCTTGCGCACGTAATTGATCCAGAAGTGCTTGTACGCGTCTGCTTACCATTGCGTGCCAACTCCCACGCTGTTTAACCAGTCTGAAACCACATCTTGCGCGCTATGCGCAGTTAAATCCACATGCAGCGGCGTGATGGAGACATAGCCCTCATCTACCGCAGCAAAATCGGTCCCCGGACCGGCATCACATTTACCGCCCGGCGGGCCAATCCAGTACAGCGTATTGCCGCGCGGATCTTGCTGCGGGATCACCTGATCTGCCGGATGTCGTGTACCGCAGCGCGTCACGCGAATACCTTTGATTTGATCCAAGGGTAAATCCGGAACGTTAATGTTAAGAATACGTCCGGTGCGCAGCGGCTCTTTACACAGTGCGCGCAAAATTGAACAGGTTACCGCCGCGGCAGTGTCGTAATGTTTATGCCCGTCAAGCGAGACGGCAAGCGCCGGAAAACCTAAATGACGGCCTTCCATCGCGGCGGCTACCGTACCGGAATAAATAACATCATCCCCCAGATTCGGCCCGGCGTTAATTCCGGACACAACAATGTCCGGGCGCGGACGCATCAGAGCATTCACGCCAAGATAGACGCAATCGGTCGGGGTTCCCATTTGCACAGCAATATCACCATTTTCAAAGGTAAACGTGCGCAGGGAGGATTCCAGTGTCAGAGAATTTGAAGCGCCGCTGCGGTTACGATCGGGGGCGACCACCTGAACGTCAGCAAACTCACGCAAGGCTTTCGCCAGCGTTTGTATACCGGGTGCATGTACCCCGTCATCATTACTCAGCAATATGCGCATAATCACCTGTTGTGTTGATAAGTTCCCTGACAACGCTGGTTGCAAAACTTCCCGCCGGAAGCCAGAAACGGATTTCTACGGTGACGTCATCCCACCAGTTCCAGCTTAATTGTTGCGGATACAGCAGCATCGCTCTGCGCGCGGCTTCAACTTTTTCGCGCACCAGTAAGGCTTGTAATTCAGTTTCTGCGGCGACAGCTGCTTGTTCGAATGCCAGCGCTTCACACTGAGTTCCCCATTCGCCACTGCCCGGCAATGCGGCGGTTATCATTAGCTCTTTATCGTTGACGCGACGCTGTAATTCCGCCAGTTCTTCGGTGGTTGCAACAAACCAGCTACCACGTCCGGCTAATTGTAGCGCATCGCCGTCAACAACTTGATTAACGTCTGCTTTTTTGAGGCGCTCAGCAACAATCTGATTAAACAACGCACTGCGGGCTGCCGACAACCAAAAACTCCGTTTATTGCGATCGCGCACCGGAGTATTGGTTTGCGCCCAGCGCAGCGCACCCTGCAAGTTGCTACCGCCAATACCAAAACGCTGAGCACCAAAATAATTAGGCACGCCTTTTACGCAAATATCGATGAGACGTTGTTCAACATCGTCACGGTTGCTTACATCGCGCAGCACCAGAGTGAAAGCATTACCTTTTAGTGCACCTAAACGCAACTTACGCTTGTGTCGCGCATACTCCAGCACCTGACAACCTTCCAGTTGAAAAGCACTGAGGTCCGGCATCTCTTTACCTGGCACTCGTGCACAAAACCACTGTTCCGTAACAGCATGTTTATCTTTTTGCCCAGCGAAGCTGACTTCACGGGCATGAATTTTCAGGAATTTCGCCAGTGCATCCGCCACAAAACGGGTATTGCAGCCGTTTTTGAGGATTCTAACCAGAATATGCTCACCTTCACCATCAGGCTCAAAGCCCAAATCTTCCACCACCACAAAGTCTTCCGGATTCGCTTTCAGCAGCCCGGTGCCTTGCGGTTTGCCGTGGAGGTAAGTGAGATTATCGAACTCAATCATTTCGTTGCCTTAATGAGTAGCGCCACCGCTTCACAGGCAATCCCTTCCCCACGTCCGGTAAATCCCAGTTTTTCCGTAGTAGTGGCTTTCACGTTAACATCATCCATATGGCAGCCGAGATCTTCGGCAATAAACACGCGCATTTGTGGAATGTGCGGCAACATCTTCGGTGCCTGAGCGATGATAGTGACATCGACGTTGCCGAGGGCATAACCTTTCGCCTGAATACGACGCCAGGCTTCGCGCAACAGCTCGCGGCTGTCGGCACCTTTAAATGCCGGATCGGTATCCGGGAACAGTTTGCCGATATCCCCCAGCGCCGCCGCGCCAAGCAATGCATCGGTCAACGCATGGAGCGCCACGTCGCCATCAGAATGCGCCAGCAGCCCTTTTTCGTAAGGAATGCGCACGCCACCAATGATAATTGGGCCTTCACCGCCAAAGGCGTGTACGTCAAAACCGTGTCCAATTCGCATTATGTATTCTCCTGATGGATGGTTCGGGTGAGGTAAAATTCGGCCAGCGCCAAATCCTCCGGGCGCGTGACTTTAATGTTATCCGCGCGGCCTTCGACCAACTGCGGATGAAATCCGCAATATTCCAGCGCCGAGGCTTCGTCAGTAATAGTCGCGCCTTCATTTAGAGCGCGCGTCAGACAGTCATGTAACAGCTCACGAGGGAAAAATTGCGGCGTCAGCGCGTGCCATAAGCCGTTGCGATCAACGGTATGAGCAATGGCATTTTTGCCCGGTTCGGCACGTTTCATCGTATCGCGCACTGGTGCGGCGAGGATCCCTCCCGTGCGGCTGGTTTCGCTCAACGCCAACAATCGCGCGAGGTCATCCTGATGCAGACAAGGACGAGCGGCATCATGCACCAATACCCACTGCGCGTCGCCAGCGGCTTTCAAACCTGCCAGCACGGAATCGGCACGCTCATCACCGCCATCTACAACGGTGATTTGCGGATGATTCGCCAGAGGAAGTTTTGCAAAACGGCTATCGCCAGGACTTATGGCAATGACGACACGTGTCACCCGGGGATGCGCCAGCAGCGCATGCACCGAGTGTTCAAGAATGGTTTGATTACCGATTGAGAGATATTGCTTAGGACATTCCGTTTGCATTCGACGGCCAAATCCGGCCGCCGGAACCACGGCGCAAACATCCAAATGAGTGGTTGCCATGTTAATTCCTGGGCTGATTTATCGATTGTTTTGCCCCGCAGACTGTGCGCGCTTCGACGCGTCAGGCACCAGACGATAAAAAGTTTCGCCCGGCCTGGTCATGCTGAGTTCATTACGCGCACGCTCTTCGAGCGCCTCCTGGCCGCCATTGAGATCGTCAATTTCGGCAAAAAGTTGATCGTTTCGCGCTTTAAGTTTCGCGTTTGTAGCTTGCTGTGCCGCCACATCATCATTGACGCGGGTATAGTCATGTATACCGTTCTTACCGAACCACAGCGAATACTGTAGCCAGACCAGAATAGCCAGCAACAGCAGCGTTAGTTTACCCATCCTGCCCCCTGAAAAACGGCATCATCATCCCATGCATCCGAAGACGACTCTACATCCTCTGTTGGGGATACCGCGACAACGCGGGCAAATGTACCACATTTGTCCATTGTTACGTATACCCAGGGCGTGCAGAACATAATCTCATTATTAGTTACGGTTTGAATTATGAACAGAGGAGACAAGAAAGTACAAATTAGCCCAGTAGCCACATAAACAGTGCGCCAAACATAATGCCTACTGTCATCAGGGTGAAAACAATACTGTAGCGTAGCTTTCCGTCCATCAATGAATGCAGCGCAATCCCCACCACTACCGCGACAGGCATCAGTGCCAGAAAGAAAGGCCAGGTGTAGATAAAGAAGAACAGCGTGTTAGAGCCATAAATCAACATCGGCATCGCCAGCGCAAATAACCAGGAGATAAAACCGACCACGGCACCAGGCAGTGACCATGTGGTTTCTTCATCCTCAGTAAGGCTGTCGTTATTTGTTAGTGTAATGTTATGGCTATTACGCATATTTGATCCTGTTACTTTGACGAACCGGGCATGGAAACCCGGTGGTGTCTCAGGATCTGATAATATCGTTCTGTCTCAACAGATCTAATAATTGCTGTACCAAATTTGTTACTAATTGTTCACCATTGAGATGAATTTCTGCCGATTCAGGCGCTTCGTAAACAGAATCTATTCCCGTAAAGTTACGCAGTTCACCGGCACGCGCTTTCTTATATAAGCCTTTTGGATCGCGGGCTTCGCAAATCGCCAGCGGTGTATCGACAAACACTTCGATAAAGCGCCCTTCTCCTACGCGTTCACGAACCATCTGGCGTTCGGCGCGGTGTGGCGAGATAAATGCGGTCAGCACCACCAGTCCGGCTTCAACCATCAAATTCGCCACTTCACCGACGCGACGGATATTCTCTTTACGATCGGCATCGCTAAAACCGAGATCGCTGCATAATCCGTGGCGAACATTGTCGCCATCCAGCAGATACGTACTGACGCCGAGTTTATGTAACGCCTCCTCCAGCGCCCCGGCGACCGTTGATTTACCGGACCCGGAGAGGCCGGTAAACCACAGCACTACACCACGATGACCGTGGTGTAGCTCGCGTTGTTGCACAGTGACTGGATGGCTATGCCAGACGACGTTTTCGTCATGCAGCGCCATTATTTATCTCCCAGCAAATCGCGCGCGCCCCAGTGCGGAAAGTGGCGGCGAACCAGAGCATTCAATTCAAGTTCGAATACACTGAATTGAGATGGCGCAGCAGTTGCCTGGCTAACTGGCTCGTGCACCATACCGGCACCCACGGTCACATTGCTCAGGCGATCGATAAAAATCAGCCCACCGGTCACCGGATTTTGCTGATAACGATCTAACACCAGTGGCTCGTCAAAAGTGAGATCCACCAGGCCGATGCCGTTCAGCGGCAGGTTTTCAACCTCGCGTTGGGTAAGGTTATTAATATCAACCTGATAACGAATGCCATCAACACGAGCACGCGTCTTCTTACCGGCAATTTTGATGTCATAACTCTGGCCCGGGGAAAGCGGCTGTTCCGCCATCCATACCACATCCACCGACGCGCTCTGCACAGCCGGTAACGCTTCGTCTGCCGCCAGCAGCAGATCGCCACGGCTAATGTCGATTTCATCCGTCAGCACCAGGGTGATCGCTTCTCCGGCAAAGGCTTCTTCGCGATCGCCATCAAAGGTCACGATCCGCGCGACGTTTGATTCCACACCAGAGGGCAGCACTTTGACACGTTGCCCGACTTCCACGCGACCGGATGCCAGCGTTCCGGCGTAGCCACGAAAATCGAGATTCGGGCGATTAACGTACTGCACCGGGAAGCGCATTGGCTGGGCATCCACCACTCGCTGGATCTCCACGGTTTCCAGCACTTCGAGCAGTGTCGGACCGCTGTACCACGGCATACTTTCACTTTGCGAAGCCACGTTGTCGCCTTCCAGTGCAGAGAGCGGCACAAAGCGGATATCCAGATTACCCGGCAGCTGCCCGGCAAAAGTCAGATAATCTTCACGAATACGGGTGAACGTCTCTTCACTGTAATCCACCAGATCCATTTTGTTGATCGCCACGACCAGATGTTTGATCCCCAACAGTGTGGAGATAAAACTGTGACGACGGGTTTGATCGAGCACGCCTTTACGGGCGTCGATCAGTAAGATCGCCAGTTCGCATGTCGATGCGCCGGTCGCCATATTGCGGGTGTACTGCTCGTGCCCAGGTGTGTCGGCGATAATAAATTTACGCTTCTCGGTAGAGAAATAGCGGTAGGCCACATCAATAGTAATGCCCTGTTCACGCTCGGCTTGCAGACCATCCACCAGAAGCGCCAGATCCAGCTTTTCGCCCTGGGTGCCGTGACGCTTACTGTCGTTATGCAGCGATGAGAGCTGATCTTCGTAGATTTGGCGGGTATCGTGCAGCAGGCGACCAATCAGGGTACTTTTGCCGTCATCGACGCTACCACAGGTCAGAAAACGCAGCAGGCTTTTATGTTGTTGCGCAATCATCCAGGCTTCGACGCCGCCTTCATTGGCGATTTGTTGTGCAAGTGCGGTGTTCATCTTAAAAATACCCCTGACGTTTTTTCAGCTCCATAGACCCCGCCTGGTCGCGGTCAATCACGCGGCCCTGACGTTCACTGGTGGTGGAAACCAGCATCTCTTCGATGATCTCCGGCAGTGTTTGTGCATTTGACTCCACCGCACCGGTCAGCGGCCAGCAGCCCAGCGTACGGAAACGCACCATCCGTTTTTTAATCACTTCGCCCGGTTGCAGGTCGATACGGTTGTCATCAATCATCATCAACATACCGTCGCGTTCCAGAACCGGACGTTCCGCAGCGAGATACAGCGGCACAATGTCGATATTTTCCAGCCAGATGTATTGCCAGATATCCTGCTCGGTCCAGTTAGAGAGCGGGAAGACGCGGATGCTTTCGCCTTTGTTAATTTGCCCGTTGTAGTTGTGCCACAGCTCCGGGCGCTGATTTTTCGGATCCCAGCGATGGAAGCGGTCACGGAAAGAGTAGATTCGCTCTTTAGCGCGGGATTTCTCTTCGTCACGGCGCGCACCACCGAAGGCGGCATCAAAACCGTATTTGTTCAGCGCCTGTTTCAGGCCTTCAGTTTTCATAATATCGGTATGTTTCGCGCTGCCGTGTACGAATGGATTAATCCCCATCGCCACGCCTTCCGGGTTTTTATGCACCAGCAGCTCGCAGCCGTAGGCTTTCGCCGTACGATCGCGGAACTCATACATCTCGCGGAATTTCCAGCCGGTATCGACATGCAGCAACGGGAAAGGCAGCGTACCTGGATAAAACGCCTTGCGCGCCAGATGCAGCATGACGCTGGAATCTTTACCGATAGAGTAGAGCATCACCGGATTTGAGAATTCTGCAGCCACCTCGCGAATAATGTGGATGCTTTCCGCCTCCAGTTGCCGCAGGTGGGTAAGTCGTTTTTGATCCATAACCGTTCCTTTGCAATACCGCTATTTTCTTGCCATCAGATGTTTCGACTATAGGGAGCGTAAGAGAACGAATGAAATTACCAATTAGAATGAGTAGTTCCTTAACGGAATAACGATTTGGCAAAGCTAATATCAAAAAGTGCTTAAGGCACCGGATTTCGGGCGTTTAGGAAGATTTGAAATTGTTTTAGCGCAGCGGCAGTTTCATACTATGGCGGTAAAAAAATTTGCATGGTATTTAAGGACTCACTATGTTTTCCGCATTGCGCCACCGTACCGCTGCCCTGGCGCTCGGCGTATGCTTTATTCTCCCCGTACACGCCTCGTCACCTAAACCTGGCGATTTTGCTAATACCCAGGCACGACATATTGCTACTTTCTTTCCGGGACGCATGACCGGAACTCCTGCAGAAATGTTATCTGCCGATTATATTCGCCAACAGTTTCAGCAAATGGGTTATCGCAGTGATATTCGGACATTTAATAGTCGGTATATTTATACCGCCCGCGATAATCGCAAGAGCTGGCATAACGTGACGGGAAGTACGGTGATTGCCGCTCATGAAGGCAAAGCGCCGCAGCAGATCATCATTATGGCGCATCTGGATACTTACGCCCCGCTGAGCGATGCTGACGCCGATGCCAATCTCGGCGGGCTGACGTTACAAGGAATGGATGATAACGCCGCAGGTTTAGGTGTCATGCTGGAGCTGGCTGAACGCCTGAAAAATACGCCAACCGAATATGGCATTCGTTTTGTGGCAACCAGTGGTGAAGAAGAAGGGAAATTAGGCGCTGAGAATTTACTCAAGCGCATGAGTGATACCGAAAAGAAAAATACTTTATTGGTGATTAATCTCGATAATCTGATTGTTGGCGATAAGCTGTATTTCAACAGTGGCGTAAAAACACCTGAAGCAGTAAGGAAATTAACGCGCGACCGGGCGCTGGCAATTGCCCGCAGTCATGGAATTGCCGCCACCACAAATCCAGGTTTGAATAAAAACTATCCGAAAGGCACTGGGTGTTGTAATGACGCAGAAATATTCGACAAAGCGGGCATTGCTGTACTTTCGGTGGAAGCGACAAACTGGAATCTTGGGAATAAGGATGGTTATCAGCAACGCGCAAAAACAGCCGCATTCCCTGCAGGAAATAGCTGGCATGACGTAAGACTGGATAATCAACAGCATATTGATAAGGCACTTCCAGGAAGAATAGAACGTCGCTGCCGTGATGTTATGCGGATAATGCTACCGTTGGTGAAGGAGCTGGCGAAGGCATCTTAATGGGTTTGAAATGATTACTCCCTTGCCTGCAGGAAATCAATGCCACCAGAAACAGAGTATAAAAAAGGGGTGCAGGAGGCCAAACAATCACAATTCAGTACGCGGGGTTTTACCCCGCGTGGTGGCTACTTCTTCGATTCGTAAGCGAGAACTGCCTTAAACTCCATACCACGTTCTCTGATACTCAACTCACACAACGAGTCGCCTACCATCAACGTGAATCCCAGTACTGTACAACACAGTACGATGATTGCCACAAGGGCATATTTTGTCAGCATGTCTTGCCTCCCTGCAAAGAAGAGACTAACATCCGAATTGCTTAGGTTCGAACGCTGGCCTCAGGTTGATAGAAATATCGCCTGGGGCTTTTGTCCATCTGGAACCTCGCGAATGCTTAACGCCAGACAGCCTCAAGCACCCAACGCCATTCTATGCCTGTTGATTCTTCCTGCGGCGTTCACGTTTAAAATCAGGAATCCTGCTCGCAAAATAAAAACGCCCCCATCTTTTCAGACAGAGGCGTTTAATTTAAGCAGCAATATTTACCCTTCGTGTAATCCACATTCCCTTTTCAAGCCAAAGAAACGCGTTTCTTCTTCCGCCATGCCGGGTTCCCATTTACGGGTTGTATGGGTATCACCGACCGATAAATATCCTTCGTCCCATAATGGGTGATATTTCAGGCCATGTTTTTGCAGGTACTGATATATCGTTCGGTTATTCCAGTCGATAATCGGCAGCACTTTAAATACGCCACGCTGAATTGCCAGCACCGGTAAATTGGCGCGGCTGCCGGATTGTTCACGGCGCAGGCCAGCAAACCACGTTTGCGCGTTTAGTTCTTTCAGCGCCCGGTTCATCGGTTCGACTTTGTTGATGTCATTGTACTTTTCAATGCCTTCAACGCCCTGCTCCCATAGTTTTCCGTAACGTGCTTCCTGCCAGGCGGCGCTTTCGGTAGCGCGGTACACTTTCAGGTTGAGTTTGAGTTTGTCCGTTAACTCGTCAATAAAGCGGTAGGTTTCCGGGAACAAGTAACCCGTATCGGTGAGGATCACTGGAATATCCGGGCGAATCTGATTCACCAGATGCAGGCTCACCGCCGCCTGAATGCCAAAGCTGGAAGAAAGTACATATTCACCAGGCAGATTATCCAGCGCCCAGGCAACGCGGCCTTCAGCGTCCAGTTTTTCCAGTTCGGCGTTAGTTTCCGCCAGCGCCAGAATGCGATCTACCTTCGGCAGTTCGTTCAGGGCGTTTAGATCGAGTTTGGACATAGATTCCTCACTGTTTGCCTTGCCTGATGCGACGCTCACGCGTCTTATCAGGCCTACAAGACCGGGCTGATGGTTAATCCCACAAATCGCGCGCCGGATCGAGCACCGGGCGAATGATGCCCGCACGCACCGTAAAGTCGCCGAAGCCTTCACCCGCTTCGCGCTCTTTCGCCCAGCGCCCTATCAGTTCATCAAGCGACGCCAGGATTTCCGGTTCGGTGATGTTTTCTTTATACATCCGTGGGATACGTGTCCCAATGCGGTTGCCGCCAAGATGCAGGTTGTAGCGACCCGGCGCTTTACCCACCAGGCCCACTTCCGCCAGCATCGCGCGACCACAACCGTTCGGGCAGCCTGTTACACGCATCACGATATGCTCATCGCTGACACCATGTTTCGCCATTAAATTATCGATGTTGTCGATAAAAGACGGCAGGAAACGCTCGGCTTCGGCCATCGCCAGCGGGCAAGTCGGGAATGACACGCAGGCCATTGAGTTTTCACGCTGCGGCGTGACGGCATTCATTAACCCGCTTTCTTTGGCGATCTTCTCGATCTTCGCTTTCTCGCTTTCCGGCACGCCGGCGATGATCAGATTCTGGTTCGCCGTAATGCGGAAATCACCTTTGTGGATCTTCGCGATCTCCAGCAAGCCGGTTTTCAGCGGACGCCCCGGATAATCAAGGATGCGACCATTTTCGATAAACAGCGTCAGGTGCCAGTTATCATCAATGCCCTTAACCCAGCCAATACGATCGCCACGTCCGGTAAACTCATACGGGCGAATCGGCTCGAATTTGATCCCCGCGCGACGCTCCACTTCCGCTTTAAACGTCTCAACCCCTACGCGCTCCAGCGTGTATTTGGTTTTGGCATTTTTACGATCGGTTCGGTTACCCCAGTCACGCTGAGTTGTCACGACGGCTTCCGCCACCGCCAGCGTATGCTCCAGCGGCAGATAGCCAAACTCACTCGCCGTGCGGGCGTAGGTTTTCTTGTTGCCATGTTCGATGGAAAGCCCACCGCCCACCAGCAGGTTAAAGCCCACCAGCTTGCCGTTTTCGGCGATCGCCACGAAGTTCATGTCGTTGGCGTGCAGATCGATATCGTTCTGCGGCGGGATCACTACCGTGGTTTTGAACTTACGCGGCAGGTAGGTCTGACCAAGGATCGGCTCTTCATCAGTAGTGGCGACTTTTTCCTGATCGAGCCAGATCTCCGCATACGCGCGGGTACGAGGCAGCAGATGTTCAGAAATTTTCTTCGCCCATTCATAGGCTTCCGCGTGCAGCTGCGACTCGTAAGGGTTCGAGGTGCAGAGTACGTTACGGTTCATGTCGTTGGCGGTCGCCAGCGCATCAAGACCGACCGAGTGCAGCATCTGGTGCACCGGTTTGACGTTCTTTTTCAGAATGCCGTGGAACTGAAACGTCTGGCGGTTGGTCAGGCGAATGCTGCCATAGATGGTGTTTTCACCGGCAAATTTGTCTATCGCCTGCCACTGTTTGGTGGTGATCACGCCACCCGGCAGACGGCAGCGCAACAGCATCGCGTGGCGCGGCTCCAGCTTCTGTTCAGCACGTTCGGCGCGGATGTCGCGGTCATCCTGCTGATACATGCCGTGGAAGCGGATCAGCAGGAAGTTATCGCCCTTAAAGCCGCCGGTCAGGCCGTCGTTTAAATCTTCCGCAATGGTGCCGCGCAGGTAGTTGCTTTCAAGCTTCATGCGCTCGGCGTCTGTCAGTTTTCCTTCGACCACTAAAGGCCCTGGATGTTTTTCGCTCATTAGTAGACATCTCGCTGATAACGGCGCTCTACGCGCAGCTCACTTAAAAATTCATCCGCCGCTTCGGTGTCCATGCCACCAAATTCGGCAATCACTTCCAGAAGTGCCTGCTCAACGTCTTTCGCCATGCGATTAGCGTCGCCGCAGACATAAATGTGGGCACCGTCATTGATCCAGCGCCACAGCTCTGCGCCCTGTTCGCGCAGTTTGTCTTGTACGTAAATTTTTTCTTTTTGATCGCGCGACCAGGCAAGATCGATACGCGTCAGCACGCCCTCTTTGACGTAGCGCTGCCACTCCACCTGGTAGAGGAAATCTTCCGTAAAGTGCGGGTTGCCAAAGAACAACCAGTTTTTACCCGGCGCTTCGTCAGCGGCGCGCTGCTGCATAAAGGCGCGGAACGGCGCGATGCCGGTGCCTGGGCCAATCATAATCACCGGGGTTTCTGGGTTGGCTGGCAGGCGGAAGTTGTCGTTATGTTCGATAAATACGCGGACTTCGCCCTCTTCTTCCACGCGGTCCGCGAGGAAGCTGGAGGCACCACCGGCACGGGCGCGGCCTTCCACGTCGTAACGCACCACGCCAACGGTGACGTGTACTTCGTTCTCGACTTCCGCCTGCGAGGAGGCGATGGAATACAGGCGCGGGGTCAGCGGGCGCAGCAGATTAATCAGCGCTTCGGCATCCAGTTGCGCCGGAGAGAAACGCACCATGTCGACAATCGGCGTGGTCGCGGCGTAATGCTGTAACTTCGCTTTATCGCCCACCAGCGGCAGCAGCGTTTCGCTGCGGGTAAGCGTGGCATAGTTCTCAACAATGTTGGCGGTGTTGACGGTCAGTTCGAAGTGCCACTGTAGCGCTTCGTTCAGAGGCAACGTTTTGCCCTCGACGGTGACAGGTTCATCGCCTTTCAGCCACAGCAGTTCGACAAGTTCTTTCACCAGTGCCGGATCGTTCTGATACCAGACACCCAGCGCGTCACCCGGCTGGTAACGCAGGCCCGAGTCACCTAAGTCAATTTCGATATGGCGAACGTCTTTTTCAGAGTTACGCCCGGTAATTTTCTGGTTAACAGAGAGGCTCGCCACCAGCGGCGCGTCTTTGCTGTACGGGCTGGTGTGGATTTCATTTACCGCGCCAGTAGCGACGGATTGCGAAGGTGCCGCGACAGGCGCACGCGATTTAAGCGCATCAACCACGCGGGCGCGCCACTCGCTGGCAGCGGCCTGATATTCAACATCGGCATCGACACGGTCGAGCAGGCGTTCACCGCCCAGTTCCGCCAGCTTGCTGTCAAAATCTTTCCCGGACTGGCAGAAAAATTCATAAGAGCTATCGCCGAGGCTAAACACGGCAAATGCGGTGTTTTCCAGCTTCGGCGCTTTTTTGGAGAACAGGAACTTATGCAGCGCGACGGCTTCTTCCGGCGGTTCCCCTTCTCCTTGCGTTGACGTCACCACGATAAGCAGTTTTTCGCTGGCGATTTGTTTGAATTTATAGTCGCCCGCGTTCACCAGCTTAACGTTCAGTTTTGCTGCCAATAAATCATCGCGTAATGCTTCAGCAACCCGGCGCGCATTGCCGGTTTGCGAGGCGGAGATAATAGTTATACCCGGCATTTCTGCGGCGGGCGCTGGCGTCGCTGCAAGCGCAGCAGGCTGCTGGTTGAGCACGCCCCAGAAATAGCCAGAAACCCAGGCAAGCTGGGTGGGAGTTAAATCGGTCGTGGCCGCCTGAAGGCGTGCCAGTTGCTCCGGGTTCAACGGAAGCAACGCGGAAGGTGGGGCCTGTGTCGTCATGCGTCGTTATGTTCCAGTAAGCAAAGCTGTTTCTGCGCCCTGTCAGCGCCCATAAAACAGAAGAGAAGGTAAGGTTAACGGGGCGAACGGTGTGGATTAAAGACGGGATAGCGATAACTAATAACCAAATCGACTAACCTGTTTTAGCAATAGTCTTTAACAACAAAACAGATTAACCAACCCAATGAAAAATAAATGAATATTTCCCATCATCAAGATAAATCAGCGATTTTGCGCAACAAAGTCGTTTTAGATAATGCGAAAAAACAGGCTTTCCGGTACTCTACGGCGGTTTTATCGTCCTGTAGAGAAATTATGATGTCCACCACGTTATTTAAAGATTTCACCTTCGAAGCCGCTCACCGCTTACCACACGTCCCGGAAGGACATAAATGTGGTCGCCTGCACGGGCATTCCTTTATGGTGCGACTGGAAATTACCGGGGAAGTCGATCCGCATACGGGCTGGATTATCGATTTCGCTGAACTGAAAGCGGCGTTTAAGCCAACTTATGAGCGCCTCGATCACCATTATCTCAATGATATTCCAGGTCTGGAAAACCCAACCAGCGAAGTTTTAGCAAAATGGATTTGGGATCAGGTTAAACCCGTTGTGCCGCTGTTAAGTGCGGTGATGGTAAAAGAAACCTGCACCGCAGGTTGTATCTATCGCGGCGAATGATAAGAGTGTGTCGGCGGTCAATTTCCCTTAAGTAACGCTATGTTAGGGTGTTGTGTTCTGGATATCTGGGGCATGACATGGAAGACGACTGCGACATTATTATTATTGGTGCCGGTATTGCAGGCACCGCTTGCGCGTTACGCTGCGCGCGAGCGGGTTTATCCGTTTTGTTACTGGAACGCGCTGAAATCCCCGGCAGTAAAAACCTTTCCGGCGGGCGTTTATATACCCAGGCGCTCGCGGAACTCCTCCCACAATTTCATCTGACCGCGCCTCTTGAACGACGCATCACTCACGAAAGCCTTTCCCTGTTAACGCCGGATGGCGCAACGACGTTTTCCAGCTTACAGCCCGGCGGTGAATCCTGGAGTGTATTACGTGCACGGTTCGATCCGTGGCTGGTTGCCGAAGCCGAAAAAGAAGGTGTCGAATGCATCCCCGGTGCGACGGTGGATGCGCTGTATGAAGAAAACGGCAGGGTGTGTGGTGTCATTTGTGGTGACGATATTCTCCGCGCCCGTTATGTGGTGCTGGCAGAAGGTGCCAACAGCGTCCTGGCTGAGCGTCACGGGTTAGTGACTCGTCCTGCTGGCGAAGCGATGGCGTTGGGGATCAAAGAAGTGCTGTCGCTGGAAACATCCGCTATTGAAGAACGTTTTCATCTGGAGAATAACGAAGGCGCAGCGTTGCTGTTCAGCGGCGGGATCTGTGATGACTTACCCGGCGGCGCATTTCTTTATACTAATCAACAAACGCTCTCGTTAGGGATTGTTTGCCCGCTCTCTTCCCTTACGCAAAGTCGTGTTCCGGCAAGCGAGCTGCTGGCTCGCTTTAAAACGCATCCGGCAGTGCGCCCGCTTATCAAAAACACAGAATCACTGGAGTATGGTGCGCATCTGGTGCCAGAAGGTGGCTTGCACAGTATGCCGGTGCAATACGCCGGTAACGGCTGGCTGCTGCTGGGCGATGCGTTGCGCAGTTGCGTCAATACCGGAATTTCCGTGCGCGGCATGGATATGGCGCTAACTGGCGCGCAGGCGGCGGCACAAACGCTGATAAGCGCCTGCCAGCACCGCGAGCCGCAAAATCTGTTTGCGCTTTATCATCACAACGTAGAGCGCAGCCTGCTATGGGATGTTCTACAACGTTATCAGCATGTTCCGGCGCTTTTGCAACGCCCTGGCTGGTATCGGGCGTGGCCTGCGTTAATGCAGGATATTTCCCGCGATTTATGGGATCAGGGTGATAAACCTGTTCCACCGCTGCGCCAGTTATTCTGGCGTCATTTACGTCGTCACGGCCTGTGGCATCTGGCGGGCGATGTTATCAGGAGTCTGCGATGTCTGTAGCCCGTAATCTCTGGCGCGTTGCCGATGCGCCGCACATTGTTCCGGCTGACTCCGTTGAGCGCCAGACGGTACAACGGTTGATTAACGCTTGTCCGGCTGGTCTTTTTTCGCTCACACCGGAAGGTGACTTACGCGTTGATTATCGCGGCTGCCTGGAGTGTGGCACCTGCCGTTTGCTGTGCGACGAATCAACACTACAACAGTGGCGCTATCCGCCTTCCGGATTCGGCATCACCTACCGTTTTGGATAAATAATAAGGATAATTTATGCCCCTCTTACACCTGCTCCGCCAGAATCCGGTGATTGCTGCCGTTAAAGATAATGCCAGCCTGCAACTGGCAATCGACTCTGAATGCCAGTTTATTTCCGTGTTGTACGGCAATATCTGCACCATCAGTCATATCGTCAAAAAGATTAAAAGTGCCGGGAAATATGCATTTATTCATGTCGATTTGCTGGAAGGCGCATCGAACAAAGAAGTGGTGATTCAGTTTCTGAAACTGGTGACCGAGGCGGACGGCATTATCAGCACGAAAGCATCGATGCTGAAAGCAGCAAGAGCGGAAGGTTTTTTCTGTATTCATCGCCTGTTTATTGTTGATTCGATTTCGTTTCACAACATTGATAAGCAAGTTGCGCAATCGAATCCGGATTGTATTGAGATCCTGCCTGGCTGTATGCCCAAAGTGCTGGGCTGGGTGACGGAGAAAATCCGCCAACCGCTGATTGCTGGCGGGCTGGTGTGCGATGAAGAAGATGCGCGTAATGCGATTAACGCAGGTGTCGTGGCGCTTTCCACCACGAATACCGGGGTCTGGACATTAGCGAAAAAATTGCTTTGACGGGATATTCGTAACGAATTGAATTTGTGTGATTTGTAGGCTGCACGCCACATCCGACATTCAGCGCCTGATGCGACGCTTGACGCGTCTTATCAGGCTTACAAGTCCCCAGGCCAGAACCGTAGGCAGGATCATCCGGCAACACGTTATTGGCAATCTGCGTGAATGTTTGTCACCAGTGCCTCCAGCACCGCTTTCCAGTCATCAACCACGCCAACATCTGCCTGTAAAAATATCGCTGCGCTGGCGTCATGATTAATCGCCACCACAAACTTGCTATTGCATACGCCTGCCATTAACGCTGCTGCGCCAGAAGCGCCAACAACAATACACACCTCAGGTGCCAGCAGATGTCCGGAAATACCAATCACTTTTTCGGCATCAACGCCACCGTTCATTACTCGCGCCCGACTGTAGCCCACTTCGGCTCCCAGCTTTTCTGCCAGCATAGCGATTTCCTGGTTATCTGCCTCTCCGCCCTGCCCCACCACCAGCACCCGTCTGGCCTCAGCTAATGGGTCACGGGTAACATTTTTCAGATCCTCTGTGCTAACCAGCCAGTCGGGAAGCGCGCCGGGGACAATGTTCAGTTGCTGCATACCAGAGGGCAATGTGGCGTTTTTCACTGCTCCCGCCTGGCGGGCAAGGGAAAGGCATAGCGGGCGTTTTTCTGTTTGCAGCGTCGCCGTTAGCGCATTTCCCCAGTGGGATTTGCGTACGTTTACGGTTGGAATATCTAATGAAGTCACCTGGCAGATGCTTGCACCATGTAAACGCCAGGCCAGCCGTGTCGACAGTTCATCACCAAACGTTCCCGGCGGAAAGAGAACAACGTCCGCTGGCGTTCGCTGCCACTGTTCCACCAACGCATCCAGCACCTGTTCCGCCACTACGGGCTGAGGTTCAATCTGCCAGTGCGCCAGGGTACAACCGCTGAAATCCTGTGCCGCCAGCCAGCTCGCTATTGCGGCATTCTCCTGATTTATTGTCACAATGGCGATATTCATGGCTGCATCCTTTGGCGTAAATAGTCCTGCCATAGCTTTTGCGCTTTTTCTGCTACCGTTTGCCCATCAATCAGCGTCGCTCCGCGTCGTTGCTCTGCTCTTGCCAGTTGCAGACACTGCATCGCTGGCAATTCGACAGCAACAGTTTTACGGATAATTTCTGCTTTCCCCGCAGCCATTCGCTGGCGCATTCCCGGTACTGGCAAGGCCACTTCACCACACTGGCGCACGGCAATCACCGCAGGCAAGCGAACCCGGTAACAGCGCAGCCCATGTTCAGTACGCTGTTCAAGGGTGATAAACGGCGCGTCGAGAGTAAAACGCTCCACCTGGGTGAAGCAGGGCCAGCCCAGCATTTCCGCCAGCAAAAATGGCGTTTGCCCATTCTGCCCTTCGCTGCTTTGGCAGCCGGTAATTATCAGATCCAGCGGATTCTGACGCTGCCATTCGGCAATATGGCGAGCGACAAATTCCGGCGCAAAGCGCAGATCTGCCACCGTCTCCAGCAATACAGCGTCCTCAAACCCAAGAGCCATGAGATAGCGCAGCCAGTGCAACGCCCGTTCATCCCCCATGCTCAACGCGGTTAAAGACATCGGCGTACCGTTTTTTCTCTGCGCCAACAGCAGCGCGGCGGCAGCCTGTTCATCAGCACCGAGTAAACTTCGCAGTAGCGAAACATCTGGTCCAATATTACCCTGAGCCGCCGCCTGCCACTCTTTTTCCGCCAGCATTCCGGCATCCGGTTCGGCTTTAAACGCTAACAGAATGTTCATTCGCACCTCCTACATTTCCCGCCGCCACCAGCGGGAGAGCTTTGGTTTCTGGCGCCCATAACCAGGTCACAACAAAACCAACCAACAACACTGCCGCCAGAAGCAATAAAGTGACCGGCATCCCCCACTGCGCCAGAATCCACGGCAGCAGACCAGTGCTTACCGCCGCGCCGAGCCGACTCATGGCGGTGGCAAAACCGACGCCCAGCGAGCGAATGTCAGTAGGAAAACTTTCCGCAGGCAAAATGCCCACCAGATTACTGACTGCCGAAATGGTGGTGCTGAAGAGAACAAAAAGCAGCAGCGTTAATGAACTGCCGGAAGGCAAACAGGCCATCACTACCAGCGTTGCCGCCAGCAGCAAAAAACTTCCCAGCAAAAACTTGCGATGTGCCAGCAGGTGCGTCAGAACTAATCCCAGCAGCGCGCCAACAATTAACAACGCATTAAGCATCAGGCTGGCAGTCAGCGCATCTTCCAGTCCAATAGTCTGGGCGATAGTTGGCAGCCAGGTATAAATCACAAACCATGGGATTACGAGGCAGACAAAGAAGACGCTGTTAAACGCTGTGCGCCGCCAGTAGCGCGAAGAGAACAAGGTTTTGATGTGTTTATGGGTCGCCGTTGCCACTTCATCGCCCAGTAAAACATGGGGACCAAAGTAGCGATGCACGATAGCGTGAGCTTCAGCAAAACGCCCCTGGCGCAGTAGCCAGCGTGGCGATTCCGGCGTGCCCCAACGTAGCAGCGTAATCAGCAAGGCTGGTAACGCTGCTGATGCCAGCAGCCAGCGCCAGGCCTCCGGGCTTTCGGTAATAAAGTGATGTCCGGCAATACTTGCCAGCACATAGCCTACGGTCCACACCACACTGAATGCGCCCAGCAAAATACCGCGATGGCGGCGCGGGGAAAATTCAGCCAGCAAGGTGTGACCGACTGAGTAATCGCCTCCCAGACCAATGCCGATCAAAATGCGCAATCCAATAAGATGCTCTGGCGTGGTGGCAAAAAATTGCAAGAACGAAGCGAGCGTAATCAGCATAAAACTGAAGGTGAAGATTTTTTGCCGCCCGATATGGTCGGAGATCCACCCCAAAACCAGGCTGCCAAGAAACAAACCAAGTAACGCCGAGCCGCCGATCATTCCCGCCATAAACGGCGTCAGTTGCATGGCGGGCGTAAGCTGAATAATGGCGTAACCAATGACGCCGAGAACATAACCGTCGGTCAGGTGTGCACCGAAAGTGAGCGCAGCAATTCGACAGTGAAAACGGTTAAGCGGTAAATCATCCATTCGCACCGGTGAAGTGTTCATCTTTACCCCTTCATTGTCCGGTAATAAGAACGGCTTCTCGCCTGAGAAGCCGAAAAGGCAACGCACCGTCATCGCGGAACGCTGCCTGACACATTATTTTTCAATCGGATAGATAGTACCCGTGTTCATAATGCCATTAGGATCGAACTGCTTTTTCAGCCCTTCCAGCAACGCCCACGCGCTGCCGTGTTCCAGTTTGCTCCAGTGAACGCGATGTTTACCGATACCGTGGTGGTGCACCATCGAACCGCCGAGACGAATGGTTTCTTCGCAGATGATTTTGTTGAGCGGATTGTGGTACTTGTCGATTTCCTCTTCCGGCTTACAGTCAACGACGTTGTAGTCGTAGACGAAGTACATGTTGGTGCCGTTCTGATAGCTATGAGAGGAGTGACCGCCCAGCATGGTGATGTCGTCGGCGTGCGCGAACTCGGTACGAATACGGTTAATAACGCTTTCGTAGATTTCGTGGATGCAGCTCCAGCAGCCGGACACTTCGGTGGTAAAGCCCATGTTGCCGGTTTTGAGGATCTGCACACGTTCGGCAGCCACTTTATCCGGCCCCCAGTTCAGGTGATTAAACCAGGTTTCGATCAGCTCACTGTCCACGCGCTGGCATTGCGGGTAACGTGCCACGATTTCAGCAATCCCTTCGCCCGTCGCCTTCGCAATGCGAGGGTTACCTTCAGCCATAAAGATCAGCACACATTTACCATCGGCAAAATGGGTGAAGTGTTGGGTGCCATCTTCAGCGTCATACAAACGAGCGATCGACGGACGATACCCTTCCACCATGATTTCACGCAGGATGTTGAAGCCGGTTTTCATGTCTTCCAGGATATAGCCGTAGAAGAGGTTGTTTTCCGGGGTGAACTTAAAGATTTTCACTGTTACTTCAGTGATATAGCACAATGCACCTTCGTTGCCGATGATAATGTGACGAATGTCCGGGCCAGCCGCGCGGCGTGGCACGTTTTTAATACGTGTGACGGTGCCATCAGCCAATACTGCTTCCAGACCAACGACCATATCCTCGATTGCGCCGTAGAGTGTGGAGAACTGCCCGATACTACGGGTCGCCACCAGTCCACCCATCTGCGCCAACGGTTTTGACTGCGGAGAGTGCCCCGTGGTGTAACCTTTTTCACGCAACGCGTTTTCCAGCACTTCCAGCGGAACGCCACATTGCGCCGTGGCCTGCATATTCTCAATATCAATATTAATGATTTGATTCATGGCGGAGCCGTCGAGCACCACCGAGTTTTCCACAACGGTTTCCAGTCCACCTTCGGTAGCGGAAGCACCGGTACGCGGCACACCGTTAATTTTGTGCGCATTCATAAAATTCAGCACACGGGATACTTGTTCTGTGGAACCGAGTTTTACGACCGCTGCCGGAATCGGCAAAGTATAAATGCCATGAATATCCGGAAATTTGCGAAAACGGTCAATACTGTTTTTCTTTAATACTGTTTCATCGGTAATTACGCGATCTGCACCAACAATTTCCTTTAGCTGGTCGACAATCGCTGCGCGAGATAAAGACATAGTAATTCCTTCCTGATAATAAAAATAGAATAATCATTAATAAGAGAAAACAGAAACCACCGTTATGGATTAGCGCACTAAATAACCGCCATCGACCACTAATAAATGCCCGTTAACATAATTTGAAGCCGGACTTGCGAGGAAGACGGCTGCGCCCATTAAATCCTGAGTATCGCCCCAACGGTTTGCTGGAATATGATCAAGAACGCGCTGATTGGTTTCTGGATTACTGCGTGTCGCCAGGGTGATATCGGTAGCGTAATATCCAGGGGCAATACCATTTACCTGAATATTATATTGACCTAGTTCATCACAATAAGCTTTGGTGAATCCGGCAAGAGCATGTTTAGTGGCAGAATATGCAGGTGACCATTGTCCACCTAAGTAAGAGAATAATGAACAGATATTAATGATTTTACCGCTTTTCTGCGGGATCATAATTTTTGCAGCTTCATAGCTTAACTCGAATGCGGCGGTAAGGTTCACGTCAATCATCGGATCCCAGTCGGCACGCCCGAAGTCCAGCACCTTATTCAGCTTACATATACCGGCATTGTTAACCAGAATATCGACGGTACCGAAACGCTCACAGCAGGCAGCGATAATCTTCTGTGGTGCGCCTTCTGCGGTGATATCCACCTGCATGAAGTCCACTTCAACACCCTGTTTTTCAATCATTTCCTTTGTTTCGCCGTTATCTTTGACGAAACTTGGAATAAAGACATTTGCGCCAGCCTTGGCCAGCGCCATGGCAAATGCCTGGCCTAATCCACTATTCCCGCCGGTAACAATTGATGTTTTACCTTTCAGGGAGAAAAAATCCATTGAGAACGCATTGAGAGATTCGATTGACATAGTTAGCTCCAATTTCCGTAAAGCAAAAAAAAAAGAAAGGTAACTTCCCCCGCGAGAGGGAAGTTACCTTTCTCATTATCTCTGGTAACTGGATATAATTTTTAGCATAAGGGCATAAGCGCTAATGTGATCGTAATCACAGTGTGATATTCGTATTATCAAATAATTTTAAAAAGCAGAAGCGTGACTACTCTCACACAACACCACTGCTTTCCATGTTATTTCTTATTGCAATTACTAGAGACCTGAGAAAAGTAATCCACCTGAAAGGGCGGCTTACTTTTCTCTTTTTTTGTCTATTACAAATGGGAATACGATATGCAACACAACTCATATCGCCGTTGGATAACCCTCGCGATAATTAGTTTTAGCGGCGGCGTTAGTTTCGACCTGGCTTATTTACGTTATATTTATCAAATTCCCATGGCGAAATTTATGGGATTCAGCAATACCGAGATAGGTTTAATAATGAGTACCTTTGGTATTGCAGCTATTATTCTTTATGCGCCCAGTGGCGTTATTGCCGATAAATTCTCACATCGCAAAATGATTACTTCCGCGATGATCATTACCGGATTACTGGGTCTGTTAATGGCAACTTATCCACCGCTGTGGGTAATGCTCTGTATTCAGGTTGCCTTTGCGATAACGACGATTTTAATGCTGTGGTCGGTGTCGATTAAAGCCGCATCGTTGCTGGGCGATCATAGCGAGCAAGGGAAAATTATGGGCTGGATGGAAGGGCTGCGCGGCGTCGGTGTAATGTCGCTGGCGGTGTTTACCATGTGGGTCTTTTCTCGCTTTGCACCGGATGACAGCGCCAGCCTGAAAACGGTCATTATCATCTATAGTGTGGTTTACATCTTGTTGGGGATTCTGTGTTGGTTTTTTGTTAGCGATAACAACAACCTGCGCAGTGCCAATAACGAAGAAAAACAATCATTCCAGCTTAGCGACATCCTGGCCGTTTTGCGCATCAGCACCACCTGGTATTGCAGCATGGTGATTTTTGGCGTCTTCACCATCTACGCCATTCTGAGTTACTCCACCAACTATCTCACCGAAATGTACGGCATGTCGCTGGTGGCGGCGAGCTACATGGGGATTGTGATCAACAAAATATTCCGCGCGCTGTGTGGTCCACTTGGCGGCATTATCACCACCTACAGTAAAGTGAAATCCCCTACCCGCGTAATTCAAATCCTTTCCATCATCGGCCTGCTGGCACTGACTGCCCTGCTTGTTACCAACTCTAACCCGCAATCGGTCGCTATGGGGATTGGCCTGATTTTACTACTGGGATTCACCTGCTACGCCTCACGTGGACTGTACTGGGCCTGCCCCGGCGAAGCGAGAACACCGTCTTACATTATGGGCACCACGGTAGGTATTTGTTCGGTGATTGGATTCCTGCCGGATGTCTTCGTTTACCCGATTATCGGCCACTGGCAAGACACCCTGCCCGCTGCAGAAGCCTACCGCAACATGTGGCTAATGGGCATGGCGGCGCTTGCCATGGTGATCATCTTTACCTTTTTGCTGTTCCAAAAAATTCGTACTGCTGATAGCGCCCCCGCAATGGCTAGCAGCAAGTAAGCCAGGAAAATTACAGGAGAAAAATCATGTCGAAAAAATACATCATAGGGATTGATGGCGGAAGTCAGAGCACAAAAGTGGTGATGTACGATCTGGAAGGTAATGTGGTTTGCGAAGGCAAAGGCTTATTGCAGCCGATGCACACGCCAGATGCCGATACCGCAGAACATCCTGACGACGATTTATGGGCATCATTATGTTTTGCCGGTCACGATTTGATGAGTCAGTTTGCCGGAAATAAAGAAGATATTGTCGGTATTGGTCTGGGATCCATCCGTTGCTGCCGTGCGTTATTGAAAGCCGATGGCACGCCAGCTGCGCCGTTGATTAGCTGGCAGGATGCACGCGTTACACGCCCTTACGAACATACGAATCCTGACGTGGCATATGTCACCTCTTTTTCAGGTTATCTGACGCATCGCTTAACCGGCGAGTTTAAAGACAATATCGCCAACTATTTTGGTCAGTGGCCGGTGGATTATAAGACCTGGGCATGGAGCGAAGATACCGCGGTAATGGAGAAGTTTAATATTCCCCGACAGATGCTTTTTGATGTGCAAATGCCGGGCACTGTTCTTGGGCATATCACTCGTCAAGCCGCGCTGGCGACACATTTCCCGGCTGGGCTGCCGGTTGTTTGTACCACCAGTGATAAACCGGTAGAAGCTCTGGGAGCCGGATTACTGGATGATGAAACGGCGGTGATTTCTCTTGGCACCTACATCGCGCTGATGATGAACGGTAAAGCACTGCCGAAAGATCCGGTAGCGTACTGGCCGATTATGTCTTCTATTCCGCAAACCTTGCTGTATGAAGGTTACGGTATTCGCAAAGGCATGTGGACGGTGAGCTGGCTACGCGACATGCTAG
Organism: Escherichia sp. WS3063; assembly: GCF_046486595.1. Lineage (NCBI taxonomy): Bacteria > Pseudomonadati > Pseudomonadota > Gammaproteobacteria > Enterobacterales > Enterobacteriaceae > Escherichia > Escherichia sp. WS3063. Next base: position 92,504 of record NZ_JBJQKY010000010.1, on the reverse strand, counting down.
GCGAGTCGTTAATTCAGGATGCCAAAGCACAGGATCTTTCACCGGAAGATTTGCTCAACAAAAAAGCGTCTTGTGTGCCGCCTGGCTGTAATGGTCTGATGACGGTGCTGGACTGGCTGACCAATCCGTGGGAACCATACAAACGCGGGATTATGATCGGCTTTGATTCCAGCATGGATTACGCATGGATATATCGTTCGATACTGGAAAGCGTGGCGCTGACGCTGAAGAACAATTACGACAATATGTGTAATGAAATGAATCACTTTGCAAAGCATGTGATCATTACTGGCGGCGGTTCGAACAGCGATCTGTTTATGCAGATTTTTGCCGACGTGTTCAACCTTCCGGCACGCCGTAACGCCATTAATGGTTGTGCAAGTCTGGGGGCAGCGATCAATACGGCGGTAGGTCTGGGGCTATACCCGGATTACGCAACGGCTGTCGATAAAATGGTTCGCGTGAAAGATATCTTCATACCGATTGAGAGCAATGCCAAACGCTACGACGCGATGAATAAAGGCATTTTCAAAGACCTAACCAAGCACACTGATGTGATCCTGAAAAAATCGTATGAAGTGATGCATGGTGAGCTGGGGAATGAAGATTCGATCCAGAGCTGGTCGAATGCGTAAGTGAGATAAACAGTGCCGGGTAGATGATTAATCCCGGCATATTCACGTTTCCACCACAAAATACCGGGTAACCACTGCTGAATATTGTTCTCTCCTGAGCAGCGTTTATGCTTTAATTGCTAAACCGATTTAATTAGTTTAGCAATTAGTATATTGGAGCCTTTATGAGCGCAAGAGTATGGGTACTCGGTGATGCGGTTGTTGATTTATTACCCGAAAGCCAGGGGAGACTACTACAGTGTCCTGGCGGGGCGCCTGCTAATGTTGCAGTCGGTATCGCAAGGCTGGGGGGGAAAAGTGCCTTTATTGGCAAAGTTGGCGATGATCCTTTCGGTCGCTTTATGTATCAGACACTGAGTACAGAAAATGTTGATACACGTTATATGTCTCTTGATCCTCAACAACGCACCTCAATTGTGGCTGTAGGACTTGATGAGCAAGGAGAAAGAAACTTTACCTTTATGGTACGCCCAAGTGCCGATCTTTTTTTACAACCTGGTGACCTTCCTGCATTTGGGCCGGGTGAATGGCTCCATCTTTGTTCCATTGCGCTCAGTGCAGAACCTTCCCGAAGTACCGCATTTCTGGCTATGGAGAAAATACGTCAGGCTGGCGGAAACATCAGTTTTGATCCCAATATCCGCAGCGATCTCTGGCAGAGTGAAGCGCTATTAAGGAAATACCTTGATCGCGCACTTTCGCTGGCGAATATCGCTAAATTGTCCGAAGAAGAGTTGCTATTCATCAGTGGCGAAAGCCAGGTTCAGCAAGGCGCATATTCATTAGTACAACGTTATTCGTTGACTTTATTGCTTATTACACAAGGAAAAAATGGCGTACTTGTGTATTTTCAGGGGCAGTTTATCCACTATCCCGCCAAACCTGTTTCTGTCGTCGATACGACCGGGGCAGGAGATGCTTTTGTCGCTGGATTACTTGCAGGTCTGGCTGATTCTGGAATACCAACAAATACCAGACAGCTTGAACGAATCATTGCACAAGCTCAGATTTGTGGTGCTCTGGCGACCACGGCTAAAGGCGCGATGACCGCCTTACCCCGACAACACGATCTCCCTTCATAATAGTGATCCTGCTGTTGTATCTGTAACCCGATTTGTCGTGCCTGTCACATTTACTAAATCGGTTTAGCGAAAATAATTGCTCTGGCTAAAAAGTCAGCTTTATTATCAACACCTAAACCGGTTTAGCATTTTAGCAATTTTTATAATTCTCTGATGGGACGCGACAAATTATGTATAAAAAAACAACTTTGGCAATGTTAATTGCTTTGCTGACCGGTGCTACAACGGTACATGCGCAAACGGATATTAGCAGTATCGAATCTCGACTGGCGGCGTTGGAACAACGTTTAAAAAATGCGGAATCCCGCGCCCAGGCGGCAGAAGCAAGGGCCAAAACAGCTGAATTACAGGTTCAGAAACTGGCTGAAACACAACAACAAAATCAGCTAACAACTCAAGAAGTAGCACAGAGAACAGTTCAGCTCGAACAGAAATCCGCAGAAAACAGTGGTTTTGAGTTTCATGGCTATGCCCGTTCCGGGTTACTGATGAATGATGCCGCTTCCAGTAGCAAAAGTGGGCCGTATCTGACTCCCGCAGGTGAAACTGGTGGAGCTGTTGGCCGTCTGGGAGATGAAGCCGATACCTATGTCGAGTTAAATGTAGAACATAAACAAACACTGGATAACGGTGCGACCACACGCTTTAAAGCTATGTTGGCTGACGGACAAAGAGATTACAACGACTGGACTGGCGGCTCCAGTAACCTGAATATCCGACAGGCTTTTGCCGAACTGGGCGCATTACCAAGTTTTACCGGAGCATTCAAAGACAGTACTGTCTGGGCTGGTAAACGCTTTGATCGCGACAATTTTGATATTCACTGGTTAGACTCCGATGTCGTATTTTTAGCGGGAACGGGCGGCGGTATCTATGACGTAAAATGGAACGATACATTCCGCAGTAACTTTTCTCTCTACGGACGTAATTTCGGCGATCTTGATGATATCGACAATAACGTTCAGAACTACATCCTCACCATGAATCATTATGCAGGCCCCTTCCAGTTGATGGTTAGCGGATTACGGGCAAAAGATAATGATGATCGAAAAGATGCCAATGGTGATCTCATTCAAACTGATGCTGCAAATACTGGCGTACATGCGTTAGTTGGTCTGCACAATGACACTTTCTATGGCCTGCGTGAAGGGACGGCAAAAACAGCACTGCTATATGGCCATGGCCTGGGTGCGGAAGTCAAAGGGATTGGCTCCGATGGCGCTCTGCTGTCTGAGGCGAATACCTGGCGCTTCGCATCTTACGGCACAACACCTCTGGGAAGCGGTTGGTATGTTGCGCCAGCAATTCTCGCGCAAAGCAGTAAAGATCGTTACGTCAAAGGCGATAGCTACGAATGGGTGACCTTCAATACACGTCTGATCAAAGAGGTAACACAGAATTTTGCTCTGGCCTTTGAGGGTAGCTATCAATATATGGATCTGAAGCCAAAGGGGTATCAAAACCACAACGCCGTAAACGGCAGCTTCTATAAACTCACCTTTGCTCCAACTCTAAAAGCTAACGATATCAATAATTTCTTTAGCCGTCCGGAGCTTCGCCTGTTTGCCACCTGGATGGACTGGAGCAGCAAACTTGATGATTTTGCCAGCAATGACGCTTTCGGCAGCAGTGGTTTCAATACTGGCGGAGAGTGGAATTTTGGTGTCCAAATGGAAACCTGGTTTTAATACCAGACAGCCTCACGGATGTGAGGCTTTTACTGAAATAACAATGAATTAGAGGGTTATATGGATTTCGATAAAATCGCCCAATCGTTGCTTCCTTTATTAGGTGGTAAGGAGAACATCACCAGTGCAGCACATTGCGCCACTCGCCTACGGCTGGTACTGGTTGACGACACACTTGCCGATCAACATGCCATTGGCCAGATTGATGGAGTGAAAGGTTGTTTTCGTAATTCAGGGCAAATGCAAATCATCTTTGGCACCGGCGTGGTTAATAAAGTCTATGCTGCCTTTATTCAGGTTGCAGGTATTAGCGAATCCAGTAAAGCAGATACCGCTCGACTCGCCGCTCAAAAACTCAATCCTTTTCAGCGAATAGCACGGCTACTTTCTAATATTTTTGTCCCCATCATTCCAGCCATTGTTGCTTCTGGTTTATTAATGGGGCTTCTGGGAATGGTGAAAATATATGGCTGGGTGAATGCCGATAATGCGATTTATATCCTGCTGGATATGTGCAGTTCAGCCGCATTTATTATTCTCCCCATCCTTATTGGCTTTACTGCTGCTCGTGAATTTGGTGGAAATCCTTATCTTGGCGCGACATTAGGAGGGATTCTGACTCACCCGGCACTCACAAATGCCTGGGGCGTTGCTGCGGGATTTCAGACAATGAACTTCTTCGGTTTTGAAATCGCCATGATTGGCTATCAGGGAACGGTTTTCCCCGTACTTCTGGCAGTATGGTTTATGAGCATAGTGGAAAAACAGTTACGCAGGTTTATCCCTGATGCTCTGGATCTCATTCTGACGCCATTTCTGACTGTCGTCATTTCTGGCTTTATCGCTCTTTTGATTATTGGTCCGGCAGGACGAGCGTTAGGTGACGGTATCTCTTTCGTTCTCAGCACGCTGATTGCACACGCAGGCTGGTTAGCAGGGTTGTTATTCGGCGGACTATATTCAGCGATTGTTATTACGGGTATTCATCATAGCTTCCACGCAATTGAAGCAGGACTTTTAGGTAACCCTGCAATCGGTGTTAATTTCCTGCTGCCTATTTGGGCAATGGCAAACGTTGCGCAAGGCGGTGCATGTCTGGCGGTATGGTTTAAAACCAAAGATACAAAAATTAAAGCAATCACCCTACCCTCGGCCTTTTCCGCAATGTTAGGGATTACTGAAGCCGCTATTTTTGGTATCAACCTTCGTTTTGTTAAACCTTTTATTGCGGCCTTAATTGGTGGCGCTGCCGGCGGTGCCTGGGTTGTCTCTGTTCACGTTTATATGACTGCCGTTGGTCTGACCGCAATACCCGGCATGGCAATCGTTCAGCCAACATCGTTGGTTAATTATATTATTGGAATGGTGATTGCTTTCGCTGTCGCTTTTAGCCTCTCTTTATTACTCAAATACAAAACGGACGAGGAGTAATGTCGATGCCTTCACAAATGCCCGCGATTTTACAGGCAGTGATGAAAGGTCAGTCCAAAGTACTGGCAGATGCCCACTATCCTTGTTGGCATCTCGCTCCCGTCACTGGACTAATGAACGATCCAAATGGCTTTTGCTGGTCTGGAGGCCGCTATCATCTGTTTTATCAGTGGAATCCACTGGCTTGTGATCATAAGTACAAATGTTGGGGGCACTGGAGTTCGACGGATTTATTGCACTGGCAGCATGAACCATTAGCGCTAATGCCCGATAAAGAGTACGACCGTAATGGTTGTTACTCAGGAAGCGCGGTTAATAATCAGGGCGTTCTCACACTTTGCTATACCGGTAATGTTAAGTTTGATGATGGCAGCAGAACGGCATGGCAATGCCTGGCCACCGAAAATAACCAGGGCGGGTTTGATAAACTAGGCCCTGTCATACCGTTACCTGATGGTTACACCGGACATGTTCGTGATCCAAAAGTCTGGAAGCACAACAGCCAATGGTACATGGTGCTTGGCGCGCAAGATAAAGAGAAACGGGGGAAAGTGCTGCTGTATTCCTCTGTCGATCTCTATACCTGGTCTTTTCATGGAGAAATTGCTGGTAACGGTCTGAATGAAATAGATAACGCAGGATACATGTGGGAATGTCCTGATTTTTTCGCCCTTGATGGTGAATACATTCTCCTCTGTTGCCCCCAGGGAATGGTGCGCGAACATGAGCGCTATCTGAATACTTATCCCTGCGCCTGGCTACATGGACAGTTTGATTACGAGACAGGCAAATTTACGCATGGCGCTTTCTCAGAGCTGGATGCGGGATTTGAATTCTATGCACCACAGACGATGGAAGCCCCGGACGGGCGACGATTGCTGGTCGGCTGGATGGGGGTTCCTGATGGCGAAGAGATGTTGCAACCAACCAGAAAGCATCATTGGCAGCATCAAATGACCTGTTTTCGCGAACTCTCATTCCAGAAGGGAAAATTGTTTCAGATGCCAATCAGGGAACTCGCGCAACTGCGTGAAGCTGAACACTTCTGGCAAGGAAAAGCAGATCATGCGCCGCATGTCGAAATTGAACGCCTGGAAATGGACATCATTCCGTCGGGTGAGCTGTATCTGAATTTTGGCAATGCGCTGGCACTGCATCTTAATGACGATGGTATTCAACTACAGAGGAGAAGCCTTGCAGGGCAAGAGAAACTAACTCGTTACTGGCGAGGAAGCGTAACGTCACTGAAGATTCTCTGTGACAGTTCCAGCGTAGAGATATTCATCAATAATGGTGAAGGTGTAATGAGTAATCGTTATTTTCCCCATCATCCAGCTTCGCTGATATTACAGGGTGAGTCTGACGTCACGTTACGCTACTGGTCGCTACGCGCCTGCATGGTAGAATGAGGGTTTTGAATTACGGATCCTCGTCGTGAGAAAAACCAAACGCGTTACTATTAAAGACATTGCTGAACTGGCGGGAGTGTCGAAAGCAACCGCCAGTCTGGTTCTCAATGGTCGTGGCAAAGAGTTACGTGTTGCGCAGGAAACGCGTGAGCGTGTGCTGAGTATTGCCCAACAGCAGCATTATCAGCCCAGCATTCATGCCCGCTCATTACGGGACAACCGCAGTCATACCATTGGTCTCGTCGTTCCTGAAATCACTAACTACGGATTTGCAGTATTTTCCCATGAACTGGAAACATTGTGTCGGGAAGCGGGCGTCCAACTCCTCATATCCTGTACTGATGAAAATCCTTCACAGGAAACAATGGTGGTGAACAATATGATTGCCCGCCAGGTTGATGGGTTAATCGTCGCATCCAGTATGCTGCATGATAATGACTATCAAAAACTTAGCGAGCAATTACCTGTTGTGTTGTTCGATCGCCACATGAACGGCAGCACATTGCCATTGGTCATTACTGACTCTGTTTCTCCCACCACCGCTCTGGTGGCAGATATTGCACGGAGTCACCCGGATGAATTCTATTTTCTGGGGGGACAACCCCGTTTGTCACCGACTCGCGATCGACTGGAAGGATTTACACAAGGCTTGCAGCAAGCCGGAGTAACGCTACAACCTGAATGGATTATTCACGGTAATTATCATCCGAGCTCAGGCTATGAAATGTTTGCCGCGCTATGCGCTCGTTTAGGACGTCCCCCTAAAGCCTTATTCACTGCCGCTTGTGGATTACTGGAAGGCGTTCTGCGCTATATGAGCCAATATAATTTACTCGACAGTAAAATCCACCTGGCGAGTTTTGATGATCATTACTTGTATGATTCACTTTCGGTAAGAATCGACACAATACAACAGGATAATCGCCAACTTGCTTTTCACTGCTTTGAGCTTATTTCGCAACTGATTGAAGGTGAAACGCCATCCCCATTACAGCGTTATCTTCCAGCCAGTCTACAAAAACGCTACCGATAATCCCGTCACTATCTTGCATCGCCCCTGTAAAACGGGGCGATTATTTTCATTCTGAACGTTAAATATTAATGATGAATAATCAAATCAGGCAATATTCAAATATTTATGTGTCTGCATCGACAAACGCCAGTTGCGCGCTATGCAGGTATCGATACATAAACGCGTAGCATCTTCCTTCTGGCTAATTGGCTGAAGTGCAATGACTCGCGGTTTATCATCGGTCAGCGTCGCAAGCAATTCATCCAGTGCTTCGATATCACGTACGCGTCCCACTGGATGCTTGATTTCGTTGGCTCGCTCCAGTGCCTGTGACAACACTTCATAGCCGCCGCGCATATTCAGCTTTGGCGATACGGTAACCCAGGTATTCGGTGTGCAGCGTACTTCATGAGTACCACTGGTTTCGATCTGGCAGCTAAAACCGTTCTTTTCGAGCAGGTCAGTCAGTGGCAGCAAATCATGAATGCAAGGCTCACCACCCGTAATCACCACATGCCGCGCGGTGTATCCCTGGCGACCAATGACAGCCAGCAAATCTTCACTGCTCGCAGCCCCCCACTTATCACTCTCTTTGGTCTTCGCCAGAATGCTGAAAAGGGAAACTTCCCGATCCTCAAGCTTTTCCCAGGTGTGTTTGGTGTCGCACCAGGCACAGCCAACCGGGCATCCCTGTAAACGAATAAAAATGGCGGGGACGCCGGTAAAGTAACCCTCACCTTGCAGGGTCTGGAACATCTCGTTAATCGGGTACTGCATAGCATTCTCTGTGAAGTGGATAATTGTTAATTATTGCAGATCCTGCCACAACAATCATGTCTTATTAACATTCTGTTACAGGCAGGTTTAAGGCAAAAAGTGGATGAGATCATAAAGAATAAAATGAAGCGGCGTATTATGTTTTAAGGAATTAATTAAAAGGGACATAGACATGCTCAGGATATTCATCGTAATTATATTTATTGTCAATTTATCAGGCTGTGGATATAACGATATTCAAACCTATGATGAGCAGGTTAACGCCTCCTGGTCTGAGGTATTGAATCAATATCAACGTCGCGCCGATCTTATTCCTAATCTTGTCGCCAGTATTAAAGGTTATTCCAGCCATGAACAAGAGGTACTGGAAGCCGTAACATTGGCACGTAGCCAGGCTAATCGCGCCAGTAGCGATCTTCAGCAAGCTCCGGGAGATGCGCAAAAATTACAAGCCTGGCAACAAGCCCAGGCGCAGGTGTCTCGCACTCTCGGTCAGTTAACGATAATTAGTGAACGTTACCCTGAGTTAAAAGCTCAGGAACTCTATCAAAACTTAATGGTACAGCTCGAAGGAAGTGAAAATAGAATTGCCGTTGCGCGAGGAAGATATATTAAAGCCATTGAACAATATAATGTCACTATCCGCAAATTCCCCGCTGTATTAACCGCAAAGGTCATGGATTACACACCAAAGAAAAATTATTTGCCGGATGATGTCACCGCAGTAAGTAAAGCCCCAACAATAGATTTTAGCCAGAATGCTAATGCGCATTAAGCGGGGAAGTTCTATGCGAAATTTTATCTTCCTTATGGCTTTCTTCTGTTCATCTGTGTTTGCCACACAAATTCCAGTACCTGAATCCCCCAAGTATGTGAATGACTTAACCGGCACATTAACAAACAGCGAAGTAAACACCCTGACCAACCAGATTAAAGCCCTGACGCAAAAAAACCACGCACAGTTGGTCGTGTTAGTGGTTGATACAACAGGCGATGAAACCATCGAGCAGTACGCAACGCGGGTATTCGATAGCTGGAAACCGGGTGATAAAGACCGCGATGATGGCGTTCTACTGTTAGTCGCCTGGCAGGATCATACCGTGCGTATTGAAATCGGTTACGGACTGGAAGGTATTATTACGGATGCACAGTCCGGGAAAATTATTCGCAACAGTATTATTCCGGCATTTAAAAAAGGCGACCTGGCTGGTGGTTTACAAAAGGGGATCAACGATATTGAAAGTCGCCTGACGGGGAATAATTCAGCAACGATAACACCGACCGATCACCCTTTGCCCTTTAGCGGTTGGTGGGCTTTGTTAGTCTGGGCGATAATACTGACGTTTATTTCTGCCAGAGGATATATCAAAACGCTGGGACTGATTTGCTTCGCAGCTATTGTACTGGCCTTTGTTTTACCTATAGCAGGTTTCAGCGGAAGCTGGGGAGTGCTCGCAACATTACTCTGCTTCGCCACACCGTTCCTGGCTGTCGCCATCGCTTTTACTCCCTTCGGCAAAAAGGTTCGGGATTCGATGCGTAATACCAACCAGCCATCACGCCATACAAGAAGTAATTCTTCCTCCCACTATTCGTCATCGTCATCCTCTTCATTCGACAATGACAATTTCCGCGGTGGTGGCGGTTCATCTGGTGGCGGTGGCGCTTCCGGACGCTGGTAACAAAAGGAATTGATATGCGTATTTTTCTCTTACTTCTGATGCTATGCGGTTTTCAGGTATTCGCTGAACAATTGCCTTCAGTAACTGACTTAACCGGGACATTAACGACAGAAGAACAAACTGCTTTAAATCAACAATTACAGACTCTCGAGCAGCAAAACCACTTCCAGGTGGCCGTGTTGGTTACGCCGACTACAGGGGGCAAAAACATTAAACTTGCAGCCTCGCAGAGATACGGGTTATATCACTGGAAACCCGTTGGAGAGAAGCGATATGGCGAAGGTATCTTAATTCTCGTCGTATGGCCGGAAGGGCTGGCGTCAATGAAGATTGGACATGGACTGGAACAGATGTTGCCGCCAGAACAAGCTGCGCAAATTGTTCGTTACCATATGCAGCCAGAATTCGAAAAAAGCAATCTCTTTGCTGGATTAACGGGCGGAATTGAAAGCATCGCACAGTTTACCCATATCAAAGCGAACCTTAGCCCTTTGGATGCTTTAGCCAATCATCTGTTTGCTAATCCACAACGTTCGCTGCCATGTCTTGCCTGGACACTGCTGATGATCGTTGCCATCGTTGTCCTCTGGCGATTTACCAGCCGTCCTGGGCCTGGCATATGGATGATATCGATGATTACCCCTATGGTCTGGTTTTTCTTCTTTCAGGATGATGTCATCATTCGGCGGGTGTCGATCGTTTGTTTTAGTTTATTGTTAGCAACAACCTGCTGGCAGCGTCTCGCGGTAGTTTTTAATATGTGCCGCGCATTTCCTATGATGCTGGCCCCCAAAAATAAAAACACTAAAGTGAAAAAACAAAAGAAGACCCAGCAATTTCCTGAATCAGGACGAAATTCATTGTTTGTCGTGATGCTGATAATTGTTGTGGGATGGTGCCTGGTGTTCGCCAGTAATAAAGATATTGCATTCATCTCAACAATTATTGGGTTAATTGATCATTTTATCGGCCCAATAACCATTGCTGGCATCGTTCTGCTGATCATTGTGGCCAAATTTACTGGCAATCTTAAACTGGGGTCAGGAGAAAAAAGCAACAGGAAAACGGGGAATCGTAATGCTCATTCTCGCTCTTCGTCGAGAAATTCTTTCCGCGGTGGTGGCGGTTCTTCAGGAGGCGGCGGTTCATCCGGACGCTGGTGATCATTATGCGCTTAATCTTTTTTCTACTTACTTTATGGTGCCTTCCTGGGCTTACCCAGCAAATTGCAGTGCCGGAGCTGCGCCAACAGGTGACCGATATTACTGGTACCTTAAGCACGTCTGAACAACAATCACTAACACAACAGCTGCAGGATATTACACAAAAAACACGGGCACAGGTCGCTGTATTAATAGTGCCATCCACCGGAGACGATTCTATTGAACAATATGCTACAAGGGTTTTTAACAATTGGCGTTTAGGAGATGCCAAACGCAATGATGGGATACTGATCATTGTTGCCTGGTCGGACCGCACTGTCCGCATCCAGGTAGGTTATGGGCTGGAAGAAAAGGTAACCGATGCTCTGGCTGGAGATATCATCCGTAGCAACATGATACCCGCATTTAAACAACAAAAATTAGCTCAGGGATTAGAGCTAGCTATAAACGCTTTGAATAACCAACTCACTTCACAACACCAATATCCGGCTAATCCTTCAGAAATTGAATCAGCGTCTTCCAGTGATCATTATTACTTTGCTATTTTTTGGGTATTTGCAGTGATGTTCTTCCCTTTCTGGTTTTTTCATCAAGGCAGTAATTTTTGTCGCGCATGTAAAAGCAGTGTCTGTATTTCAGCAATCTATCTTTTAGATTTATTCCTGTTCTCCGATAAAACTTTTTCCATTGCTGTATTTTTCTTCTTTTTTACTTTCACCACCATTATGGTCTTTACCTGTTTATGTGTACTTCAGAAAAAAGCATCTGGTAGAAGTTATCATTCAGACAACAGCGGTTCCGGTGGCGGCTCAAGTGGCGGCGGATTTAGCGGCGGGGGCGGTTCTTCTGGCGGTGGCGGCGCGTCCGGTCGCTGGTAACTCAACCATAAAAAATGCCAGCCCGAAGGCTGGCATTTTTAAATCAGATAAAGTCAGACTTATGCCTGGCCTTTGATCTCTTTACGACCGTTGTACGGTGCTTTTTCGCCCAGAGCTTCTTCGATACGAATCAGCTGGTTGTATTTAGCAACACGGTCAGAACGGCTCATAGAACCCGTTTTGATCTGGCCTGCAGCAGTACCAACAGCCAGGTCAGCGATGGTAGCATCTTCAGTTTCGCCAGAACGGTGAGAGATTACTGCAGTGTAGCCAGCGTCTTTCGCCATCTTGATTGCAGCCAGAGTTTCGGTCAGGGAACCGATCTGGTTGAATTTGATCAGGATGGAGTTAGCGATACCTTTTTCGATACCTTCTTTCAGGATCTTGGTGTTGGTTACGAACAGGTCGTCACCAACCAGCTGGATTTTGTCGCCCAGAACTTTGGTCTGGTATGCGAAACCGTCCCAGTCAGATTCGTCCAGACCGTCTTCGATAGAAACGATCGGGTACTGTTTGGTCAGTTCTTCCAGGAAGTGAGTGAATTCTTCAGAGGTGAATGCTTTGTTGCCTTCGCCAGCCAGAACGTATTTACCGTCTTTGTAGAATTCAGAAGCTGCGCAGTCCATCGCCAGAGTGATGTCTTTGCCCAGTTCATAACCAGCAGCTTTAACAGCTTCAGCGATAACAGCCAGAGCTTCAGCGTTGGAACCCAGGTTCGGCGCATAGCCACCTTCGTCACCAACAGCAGTGTTCATGCCTTTCGCTTTCAGAACTTTTGCCAGGTGATGGAAAACTTCAGAACCCATGCGGATGGCTTCTTTCACAGTTTTCGCGCCAACCGGCTGAATCATGAATTCCTGGATATCAACGTTGTTGTCAGCGTGCTCACCACCGTTGATGATGTTCATCATCGGAACCGGCATGGAGTATTTGCCCGGAGTGCCGTTCAGTTCAGCGATGTGCTCGTACAGCGGCATACCTTTAGCAGCTGCAGCAGCTTTGGCGTTAGCCAGAGATACAGCCAGGATTGCGTTCGCGCCGAATTTGGATTTGTTTTCGGTGCCGTCCAGGTCGATCATGATCTTGTCAATGCCAGCCTGATCTTTAGCATCTTTGCCAATCAGCGCCTGAGCGATCGGGCCGTTTACCGCAGCAACAGCTTTGGTTACGCCTTTACCCAGGAAACGGGATTTGTCGCCATCGCGCAGTTCCAGAGCTTCACGGGAACCAGTAGAAGCACCTGACGGAGCAGCTGCCATACCGACGAAACCACCCTCCAGATGTACTTCGGCTTCAACAGTCGGGTTACCACGGGAGTCGATGATTTCACGACCGATGATTTTTACGATTTTGGACATTAGGTTTTCCTCAAGTCACTAGTTAAACTGAAACTCCAGACAAACAACGCGTACCCAGGGTACGCGTTGCCGTTCTAACTTTTTTCTTACTTCGCCTGACGCTTCTGGAACTCGCTGGCGGCTTTCACAAAGCCTGCAAACAGCGGGTGACCATCACGTGGAGTAGAAGTAAACTCCGGATGGAACTGGCAAGCCACGAACCACGGGTGATTCGGAACTTCGATGATCTCGACCAACTGATCATCCCCGGAACGGCCCGCAACGCGCAGACCTGCATCTTCAATCTGTTTCAACAGCATGTTGTTGACTTCGTAACGGTGACGATGACGCTCAACAATTGTCGGCGCATTGTACAGCTGGCGAACCAGGCTATCGTCAACCAACTGGCACTGCTGTGCGCCGAGACGCATGGTACCGCCGAGATCGCTCTTCTCGCTACGAACTTCAACGTTGCCGTTTTCATCGCGCCACTCGGTAATCAGCGCCACAACCGGGTACTTACAGTCTGGCACAAATTCCGTAGAGTTGGCGTTCTCCATGTTGGCAACATGGCGAGCGTAATCAATTAACGCCACCTGCATACCCAGGCAAATGCCCAGATAAGGAATATTGTTCTCACGCGCAAAACGCGCGGTCGTAATCATGCCTTCTACGCCACGATAGCCGAAACCGCCAGGTACGAGGATTGCGTCCAGACCTTTAAGGATTTCAACGCCGCGCGTTTCAACATCTTGTGAATCGATCAGTTTGATGTTGACGCTGACACGATTCTTCAGCCCACCGTGTTTCAGTGCTTCGATCACGGATTTGTATGCATCCGGCAGCTCAATGTATTTGCCGACCATACCAATGGTGACTTCACTTACCGGATTCGCTTCTTCGAAGATAACCTGTTCCCATTCGGACAGATTCGCTTCCGGGCAGTTTAAGCTGAATCGTTTACAAATATAATCGTCCAGCCCCTGAGATTTCAACAGGCCCGGAATTTTATAGATGGAATCGACGTCTTTCAGAGAAATAACCGCTTTTTCCGGAACATTACAGAACAATGCAATCTTCGCACGTTCGTTCGCCGGAACGGCGCGATCTGAACGACAAATCAGGATATCAGGCTGGATACCGATTGAAAGCAGCTCTTTTACAGAGTGCTGAGTCGGTTTGGTTTTGACTTCACCAGACGCTGCCATGTACGGCACCAGCGTCAGGTGCATAAACAGGGTGTGCTCACGGCCAATTTCAACAGCCATCTGGCGAATCGCTTCAAGGAACGGCAGGGATTCGATATCACCTACAGTACCGCCGATTTCTACCAGTACCACGTCATGACCTTCGCCGCCTTCCAGCACGCGCTCTTTGATAGCGTTAGTGATGTGCGGAATAACCTGTACGGTTGCGCCGAGGTAGTCGCCACGGCGTTCTTTACGCAGAACGTCAGAGTAGATACGACCCGTGGTGAAGTTGTTGCGGCGGCTCATTTTGGTACGAATGAAACGCTCGTAGTGCCCCAGGTCCAGGTCGGTTTCAGCGCCGTCTTCAGTAACGAACACTTCCCCGTGTTGGATTGGGCTCATAGTACCTGGATCGACGTTGATGTACGGATCCAGTTTCATGATGGTCACATTGAGGCCACGGGCTTCAAGAATGGCTGCGAGGGAGGCTGCGGCAATGCCTTTACCCAGAGAGGATACGACCCCGCCGGTCACAAAAATATAGTTCGTTGTCATGCTGAACCTGAGAAGTTAGGTTGAAAAGACGATGGAATAACCAGGACGGGAAAGCAGTATACCCGAACATGACCTGTGCCACAAACTTTCATTATCCCTCCTCTTCGCCAGCGCACTATTGAAATCAGGAGTGAGAAAATAGCCCCTTTGGGGTAAATGTTTTTGACGCAAATCAAGCGCTTGTCATTTAAAAAATGACACAAATGGCGCTTGACCGCGTAATTCCCTTAGAGATCAATTTCCTGCCGTTTTACCTGTTGCCAGACTTCTTCCATTGTTTCGAGGTCAACACCTGTCATTTCCAGTCCACGCGCGGCAACAATACGCTCCACTTCGCGAAAACGACGCTCGAATTTTTCGTTCGCTTTTTGCAATGCGATTTCCGCTTTTGTCCCTAAATGACGAGCCAGATTGACCGTGGCAAACAGCAGGTCACCCATTTCCTCCTCCAGTTTAGCCTGGTCGACAACAGCCTGCTGCGCCTCGTACATCACCTCGTCGATCTCTTCGTAGACTTTATCGACTACCGGACCAAGCGTCGTCCAGTCGAAGCCAACGTTGGCGCAACGTTTCTGGATTTTTTGCGCACGCATTAAAGCCGGTAAACTACGAGGAATATCATCCAGCGCCGAATGCTGTGCTTTCTGCGCGCGTTCTTCGGTTTTGATTTGCTCCCAACGGGCGAGCACTTCACTACTGTTTTCGGCAGAACTGTCAGCAAAAACATGCGGATGGCGACGCTCTAATTTATCGCTAATCGCGGCGCAAATATCATTAAAGTCAAAGCGCCCTTCTTCCTGAGCCATTTGCGCGTAAAACACCACCTGGAACAGCAGATCGCCCAGTTCACCGCGCAGATCGTCAAAATCTTCACGGGCGATGGCGTCCAGCACCTCGTAGGTTTCTTCAAGGGTGTAAGGCGCAATGGTGGCAAATGTCTGCTCTTTATCCCACGGGCAGCCGTTTTCCGGGTCGCGCAGGCGCTGCATGATGGTGAGCAAACGGTCGATTTGATTCATTGAATTGTCCTGAAAATTGCGGGTCCGTCAGGTGGAAACCTGTGACCAGAATAGAAGTGAGTTAGTAACACCTACCCAATCAGCACGTTAATTTTGGCTTTAATGAGTTGTAATTCCTCTGGGGCAACTGTTCCTTTCTTCGTTGCTCCTCTTGCCCGCCAGGCGATACTTTTTACCTGATCAGCTAACGCTACGCCATCACGTTCCTGACCGGATAGAACAACTTCAAACGGATATCCTTTTGATTGCGTTGTACAAGGAACACACAGACACATACCTGTTTTGTTGTTGTACATGAACGGACTGAGGACAACAGCCGGACGATGTCCGGCTTGCTCGCTACCTTTTGTCGGGTCAAAATCAACCCAAATCAGATCGCCCATATCGGGTACGTATCGGCTTACCATTACCAGACTTCCTTATCTTTCGGCTCCCCCCAGTCGATATTCTCGTGGAGGTTTTCCGGCGTGATGTCGCTGACCAGTTCAGCAAGCGTAAATACGGGCTCTTTACGTACTGGCTCAATAATTAATTTGCCATCCACCAGGCCAATCTTCACTTCATCATCAATATTCAGATTGAGCGCCTGCATTAACGTAGCTGGGATCCGCACTGCAGGAGAATTTCCCCAACGCTTTACGCTACTGTGGATCATAACCCTTTCCTCAAACCGCTATCATATGTAGATACAGTATATATCAATCTACATTGTAGATACGAGCAAATTTCGGCCTAACTCCCGTGCAACCGACGTGCATCGATAACATCCGGCACCTGGTTGAGTTTACCCAGCACGCGCCCCAACACCTGCAGGTTATAAATCTCAATAGTCATGTCGATGGTTGCCAGTTGCTGTTTGGTGTCGCTACGGCTGGCAACGCCAAGTACGTTCACCTTCTCGTTGGCGAGAATGGTCGTGATATCACGTAACAACCCACTACGATCATTAGCCACCACGCGGACCACCAGCGAATATCCGGCGGAGTAGCTCTCGCCCCATACCGCGTCAACAATGCGTTCTGGCGCATGGGAGCGCAGTTCCGCCAGTTGTTCGCAATCGGCGCGGTGTACTGAAATACCGCGTCCCTGGGTAATGAAGCCGACAATCTCATCTCCAGGAATCGGCTGGCAGCAGCGCGCGATGTGGTGCATCAGGTTACCGACACCTTCTACCACCACACGACCGTTATCTTTACTGCGGTTTTGCGGCGTGTAGCTTTTTTGCTGAAGCTGTTTCAGCGCGGCGGCATCCTGCTCTTCGGCACTCGGCTTATTAAATTGCGATTGCAGGAAGTTCACCATCTGATTGAGACGGATATCCCCGCCACCAATCGCCGCCAGCAACTCGTCGACATCATTGAAGTTGTAACGCGGCAGCAGGTGTTTTTCTGCTTCTTTCAGGCTGATCCCCAGATGTTCCAGCTCGTCATCAAGGATTTGCCGTCCAGCCAGAATGTTTTTGTCACGATCCTGTTTACGGAACCAGGCGTGAATTTTCGAGCGCCCACGACTGGTTGTGACGTAACCGAGATTTGGGTTTAACCAGTCACGGCTGGGGTTCGGCTGTTTCTGGGTGATAATTTCAATCTGGTCGCCCATCTGCAGCTGGTAGGTGAACGGCACAATGCGCCCGCCAATTTTTGCCCCGATGCAGCGGTGTCCGACATCACTGTGGATGTGGTAAGCGAAGTCCAGCGGTGTTGATCCCGCAGGCAAATCAACGACATCACCTTTCGGCGTAAAGACGTACACCCGGTCGTCAAAGACCTGGCTACGTACTTCGTCGAGCATTTCGCCGGAATCAGCCATCTCTTCCTGCCACGCAATCAGTTTACGCAGCCAGGCAATCCGGTCTTCATGTCCCGAACGTGCGCCGCCAGCAGCCGCGCCCTCTTTATATTTCCAGTGCGCAGCAACACCCAGCTCTGCATCTTCATGCATCTGTTTGGTGCGGATTTGGATCTCAACGGTTTTTCCACCCGGCCCCAGAACCACGGTATGAATAGACTGATAACCGTTTGGTTTCGGGTTAGCAACGTAATCGTCGAACTCATCCGGCAGGTGGCGATAGTGAGTGTGCACTATCCCCAGTGCGGCATAACAATCCTGTAAACGCTCGGCGACAATACGTACCGCACGCACATCAAACAGCTCATCGAAGGCGAGGTTCTTTTTCTGCATTTTGCGCCAGATGCTGTAGATGTGTTTCGGACGACCATACACTTCAGCTTTAACGCCTTCAGCTTTCATCTCAGCGCGCAGATGGCCGACAAACTCTTCGATATAGTGTTCGCGGTCGAGACGGCGTTCATGCAGCAGTTTTGCGATGCGTTTGTATTCGGTCGGGTGCAGATAACGGAAGCAGTAATCTTCCAGCTCCCATTTCAGTTGCCCAATCCCAAGACGGTTCGCCAACGGCGCGTAGATATTGGTGCACTCTTTTGCCGCCAGTACGCGTTCATCTTCCGGCGCATCTTTTACTTCGCGCAGGTGAGCAATACGCTCCGCCAGTTTGATGACCACGCAGCGAAAATCATCGACCATCGCCAATAACATCCGGCGAACGTTATCGACCTGTTCGGAGGAAACAGAATCAGTGTGCGTCGCTTTCAGCTGGCGGATCGCCGCCATATCACGCACGCCGTGAATAAGGTTAACGACCGACTTACCGACGCTCTCACGCAGCACATCTTCGCTGACTACGTTGGCATCAGCCAGAGGGAACAGCAGCGCCGCCCGCAGCGTGTCAATGTCCATACTTAATGTCGAGAGGATCTCCACCATCTCAACACCACGCCACAATAACAAACTGGCATCCGGATGCCCCTGCGTCTGTTGCAGACAATACGCCCAGGTTTCGGCTAAGCACTCACACGACTTCTGGCTGGTAATACCCAGACTTGCGATCCATTTTTCCGGATCAAATTCACCAGCCTTATTGATATGTGCACTTCTTACCGCAACCATCGTCCTCTCCTTTAGGGACCAGACCTGCCGAAATCGGCAAATCGCAACTATTTAACGCGCGAGAAAAGTACCATCGATTCCAGATGTCCCGTGTGTGGGAACATATCCAGCATCGCCAGTCGCGCAATGGTATATCCTGCTTTTAATAACGCTTCGCTATCCCGAGCCAGCGTTGCAGGGTTACAGGATACATAAACTATACGAATAGGTTCCAGTTTTATAATTTGCTGCATAACACCTGCGGCACCTGCTCGCGCCGGGTCCAGCAACACTTTATCGAAGCCGTTTTTCGCCCACGGCTGCTTTGTGACATCTTCTTCAAGATTTTCGTGATAAAACGTCACATTGTGTAAGCCATTAAGACGCGCATTCTGCTGGCCTTTTTCCACCAGCGCCGGAACACCTTCTACACCCACCACACTGGCAGCTTGTGTCGCCAATGGCAGTGTAAAGTTGCCCATACCGCAGAACAGATCCAGTACGCGATCTTCAGGTTGCACATCCAGCCATTCCAACGCACGCGCTACCATTTTTTGGTTCACACCCGCATTGACCTGAATAAAATCGCGCGGGCTAAAAGTTAAGCGCAACCCATTTGAGTCATACCAGGGCATCTCACCAGAGACGGTTTCGAGTATCTCACTATCGGGGGCGAGATACAGATCCAGGCCTTCAGAATGCGAAAAGCATTCCAGTTTTTCGCGATCTGCCGAACTTAGCGGTGCGGTATGGCGCAAAATCATTAGCGTGCCGCTGGTTGCCTGTACCAGTTCAACATGACCAAGATGGCGCATAGCTTGTAAGCTGCCCAGGCATGCCCTGACTTTGGGCAGCAATGCTTCAAGTTGGGGCACTAAAATGGGGCATTGTTTAACGTCGACAATGTCACTGGAGCCCGCTTTGCGAAACCCCATCTGAAGTTGCTGTGTTTTCGGTAAGTAGTTCAGACTTAAACGCGCGCGACGGCGATAGCCCCAGGGAACATCGGCGATCACTTCAGAGACTTCGTGTTTCATTAATCGGGCGAGTGCCGCACTTTTGCTTCGCTGCTGTAAATCCACACTGGCGTGTTGTTGCTGACAGCCGCCGCATACGCCAAAATGAGGACAGCGTGGCGTTTCGCGTTCCGGACTATCGCTTAACCGGCGTACGACTTTAGCGCGGGCATACTGTTTTTTATCTTCAGTAACAGTAACTTCCGCGTTTTCCTGCGGCAATAATCCGGGGATAAACAACGTTTTGCCGTTATGTCGCGCCACACCCTGACCAAAAGAGTCGAGGTCGTTGACTGAAACGGTTATGATCTGACGCGTCGTCGTGCGTCGTTTTGCAGAGTAGAATTGCGCCATTGGCGAGACTTTCTCAATTTAACAGTGTGACCTTAATTGTCCCATAACGGAACTCCATGACCAACTACAGCCTGCGCGCACGCATGATGATTCTGATCCTGGCACCGACCGTCCTTATTGGTTTATTGCTGAGTATCTTTTTCGTCGTGCATCGCTATAACGACTTGCAGCGTCAACTGGAAGATGCCGGTGCCAGCATTATTGAGCCGCTTGCAGTTTCTACTGAATATGGCATGAGTCTGCAAAATCGCGAATCTATCGGTCAGTTAATAAGCGTACTGCATCGTCGCCATTCTGATATTGTTCGCGCGATTTCGGTTTATGATGAAAATAACCGACTCTTTGTCACCTCCAATTTTCATCTTGATCCCTCATCAATGCAGCTCGGCAGCAACGTGCCATTTCCTCGCCAGCTCACTGTCACTCGTGACGGCGATATAATGATCCTCCGCACGCCGATTATTTCTGAAAGTTACTCCCCCGACGAATCGCCCAGTAGCGATGCCAAAAATAGTCAAAATATGCTGGGATATATTGCGCTGGAGCTGGATCTTAAATCGGTTCGCTTGCAGCAATATAAAGAGATCTTTATTTCCAGCGTGATGATGCTGTTTTGTATCGGTATTGCGCTTATTTTTGGCTGGCGCTTAATGCGCGATGTTACCGGCCCGATTCGCAACATGGTGAATACCGTCGACCGCATCCGTCGCGGGCAACTCGACAGCCGGGTGGAAGGATTTATGCTCGGCGAGCTGGATATGCTGAAAAACGGTATCAACTCGATGGCAATGTCGCTGGCGGCTTATCACGAAGAGATGCAACACAATATCGACCAGGCGACGTCCGATCTGCGTGAGACGCTGGAGCAAATGGAGATTCAGAACGTTGAGTTGGATCTGGCGAAAAAGCGCGCCCAGGAAGCGGCGCGTATTAAATCCGAGTTTCTGGCAAATATGTCACACGAGCTGCGTACACCACTGAATGGTGTTATTGGCTTTACCCGCCTGACGCTGAAAACAGAATTAACACCAACGCAGCGCGATCACCTGAATACGATTGAACGTTCGGCAAATAATTTGCTGGCAATTATTAATGATGTTCTCGACTTCTCGAAACTGGAAGCAGGTAAGCTGATTCTGGAAAGTATTCCATTCCCACTACGCAGCACGCTGGATGAAGTCGTTACCCTGCTGGCACATTCTTCTCACGATAAAGGGCTGGAACTGACGCTCAATATTAAAAGCGACGTGCCTGATAACGTTATCGGCGACCCACTACGATTACAGCAAATCATCACTAACCTGGTGGGGAATGCAATTAAATTCACCGAGAATGGCAACATTGATATTCTGGTAGAAAAACGTGCGCTGAGTAATACCAAAGTGCAAATTGAAGTGCAGATTCGGGATACCGGCATTGGTATTCCTGAACGCGATCAATCGCGCTTATTCCAGGCCTTCAGACAGGCTGATGCCAGTATTTCCCGCCGTCATGGTGGCACCGGGCTGGGGCTGGTGATTACACAAAAACTGGTTAATGAAATGGGCGGTGATATTTCGTTCCATAGCCAGCCGAATCGTGGTTCAACTTTCTGGTTCCACATTAATCTCGATCTGAACCCGAACATTATTATCGAAGGGCCATCCACCCAGTGCCTCACCGGTAAGCGCCTGGCCTATGTCGAACCAAACTCCGCAGCAGCGCAATGCACGCTGGATATTTTAAGTGAAACGCCGCTGGAAGTGGTTTATAGCCCAACGTTCTCCGCGCTGCCTCCCGCGCATTACGACATGATGTTGTTAGGCATCGCGGTGACCTTCCGCGAGCCGCTAACAATGCAACATGAGCGATTAGCGAAAGCAGTATCGATGACCGATTTTCTGATGCTGGCACTTCCTTGCCATGCACAAGTCAATGCTGAAAAACTTAAGCAAGATGGTATCGGCGCGTGTCTGCTGAAACCATTAACACCTACGCGCCTGTTACCTGCCCTGACGGAATTTTGTCATCACAAACAAAACACGCTTTTGCCTGTAACCGATGAAAGTAAGCTGGCAATGACAGTCATGGCGGTTGATGACAACCCCGCTAACCTGAAACTTATCGGCGCATTGCTGGAAGATATGGTGCAACATGTGGAACTTTGCGATAGCGGGCATCAGGCGGTTGAACGGGCGAAACAGATGCCGTTCGATTTGATCTTAATGGATATTCAAATGCCGGACATGGACGGCATTCGGGCCTGCGAACTCATCCACCAGCTCCCCCATCAGCAACAAACGCCGGTTATCGCGGTAACGGCGCATGCAATGGCCGGGCAAAAAGAGAAGCTGCTTGGCGCAGGGATGAGCGATTATCTGGCGAAACCGATTGAAGAAGAGCGATTGCATAATTTGTTGTTGCGCTATAAGCCTGGCAGCGGTATTTCCTCTCGCGTCGTGACGCCCGAAGTCAACGAAATTGTGGTGAACCCGAATGCGACCCTCGACTGGCAACTGGCACTACGCCAGGCAGCAGGAAAAACCGATTTAGCGCGCGATATGCTGCAAATGTTACTCGATTTCCTGCCTGAAGTTCGCAACAAAGTTGAGGAACAGCTGGTTGGAGAAAACCCGGAAGGCCTGGTTGATTTGATTCATAAACTGCATGGCAGTTGCGGCTATAGCGGTGTGCCGCGTATGAAGAATCTCTGCCAACTGATCGAACAACAGCTACGTAGCGGTACTAAAGAAGAAGATTTGGAGCCGGAGCTGCTGGAACTGTTAGACGAGATGGATAATGTAGCGCGCGAAGCCAGCAAAATTCTCGGGTAACGGACGTCTTGTCGAGTAGCAATCGGCTTTTTATGAAGCTGGTTTCAGACTGGTGACAAAGTGCCTGTGTTTATGCCGGATGCGGCGTTAACGCCTTATCCTGCCTACAAAACCAATTAAATTCAATGAATTAAAAAGTATGTTGGCCTGATACGTAGCGCAACAGGCAATTTTGCGTTTGGCATCAGTCTCAAACCGGCTCCTGACAGAGCCGGTTTTTGTTTTCAGTCTTAACGCACCATGCACGGGCGCTTGTTATCAAACGTCCAGCCAGGAATCAGGTACTGCATTCCCATCGCATCGTCACGCGCACCAAGCCCATGTTTCTGATACAGCTCGTGGGCTTTCATCACCTGATCCATATCGATTTCTACGCCCAATCCTGGTTTTTGCGGCACCTGTACCAGCCCGCCTTTGATCTCAAACGGTTCTTTGGTCAGACGCTGATTGCCTTCCTGCCAGATCCAGTGCGTATCAATAGCAGTAATTTTACCCGGTGCAGCAGCGGCTACATGGGTAAACATCGCCAGGGAAATATCGAAGTGGTTGTTAGAGTGTGAACCCCAGGTCAGGCCAAATTCATGGCACATTTGCGCCACACGTACCGAACCTTGCATCGTCCAGAAATGCGGATCCGCCAGCGGGATATCAACGGATTGCAGGGAGAGCGTATGGCCCATCTGCCGCCAGTCGGTGGCGATCATATTGGTTGCGGTCGGCAGGCCAGTCGCGCGACGGAACTCTGCCATCACTTCACGCCCGGAGAAACCTTGCTCCGCACCACACGGATCTTCTGCATAAGCCAGCGAACCTTTCAGGTATGTACCAATTTTAATCGCTTCGTTCAGCGACCAGGCACCGTTAGGATCGAGGGTAATACGCGCCTGTGGGAAGCGTTGCGCCAGTGCCACAATAGATTCTGCTTCTTCTTCCCCGGCCAGTACACCGCCCTTCAGTTTGAAATCGTTGAAGCCATATTTTTCATATGCCGCTTCCGCCAGGCGCACCACCGCATCCGGCGTCATCGCTTCTTCGTGACGCAGGCGATACCAGTCACATTGATCATCCGGCTGGCTTTGATACGGCAGCGGTGTGGCTTTGCGATTACCGACGAAGAACAGATAACCGAGCATTTCGACTTCGCTACGCTGTTGACCATCGCCCAGCAGCGATGCCACGTTAACCCCCAGATGCTGCCCCAGCAGATCCAGCATTGCCGCTTCTATCCCGGTAACCACATGAATAGTGGTCCGCAGGTCAAATGTCTGCAAACCGCGCCCGCCGGCATCACGATCGGCAAATGTATTACGCACCAGCGTCAGAACGTTTTTGTATTCACCCAGCGTTTTACCCACCACCAGCGGAATCGCATCTTCCAGCGTTTTACGGATTTTCTCGCCGCCGGGAATTTCCCCTACCCCAGTGTGACCAGAATTATCTTTGATAATCACAATATTACGCGTGAAGAACGGTGCGTGTGCACCACTCAGATTCATCAGCATACTGTCATGGCCCGCCACCGGGATGACCTGCATTTCAGTAACAACAGGCGTCGAAAATTGAGAACTCATCTTTATGTCCTTTTTCAAAATCAATGACGGCCGAAAACGGGACGTTTACGGTCAAAGGTCCAGCCGGGGATCAGGTACTGCATCGGGCCCGCGTCGTTACGCGCACCGCCAGGCAGACGTTTATAGGCCTCATGCGCCTTTTGTACCTGCTCCCAGTCCAGTTCCACGCCCAGACCGGGCGCATCAGGAACGGCAATTTTTCCATTTTTAATCTCCAGCGGATTTTTGGTCAGGCGACAATCGCCCTCCTGCCAAATCCAGTGGGTATCGATAGCGGTAGGATTACCCGGTGCCGCCGCGCCCACATGGGTAAACATCGCCAGAGAGATATCAAAGTGGTTATTGGAATGGCAGCCCCAGGTCAGCCCCCAGTCGTCGCAAAGCTGCGCTACGCGGACTGCACCGGAAAGCGTCCAGAAGTGCGGGTCGGCAAGTGGAATATCTACCGCATTGAGCATCACCGCATGGCCCATTTCGCGCCAGTTGGTGGCGATCATATTAGTCGCGACGGGCAAGCCGGTCGCCCGCCGAAATTCCGCCATCACTTCACGTCCGGAGAAACCCTGTTCTGCGCCACACGGATCTTCGGCATAGGTGAGAACATCATTCAGCCCTTTGCACAGAGAAATAGCTTCATCAAGCAGCCATGCTCCGTTGGGATCAACGGTAATCCGCGCATCCGGGAAGCGTTTCTTCAATGCACGAACAGTGTCGATTTCTTGCTCGCCAGGTAACACTCCGCCCTTAAGTTTGAAATCTTTAAAGCCATAGCGATCCTGTGAAGCTTCCGCCAGACGCACAACGGCTTCGCTGTTCATCGCTTTCTGATGCCGCAATTGATACCACTCATGGTTGCCCGGAGTATTTTCCAGATAAGGAAGATCGGTTTTGATCCGATCACCGATATAAAACAGATAACCGAGAACGGTAATAGCATCACGTTGCTTGCCTGGCCCTAACAGTTCGCAGACCGGAACATTCAGCGCCTTACCTAGCAGGTCAAGCAAGGCGGCTTCCAGCGCCGCCACGGCATTAACGCGCAATTCAAAAGTCCAGGCACCTTTGCCGAAGGTATCAAAATCGGCTGCCTGATTACCTTTATGCACCTGCTGAACCACTTTATTCAGGCGCGCAACTTCCTGGCCCAGCACCATCGGAATAGCCTCGACCAGTGTCTGATAAATCACCTCTCCGCCCGGCGCTTCACCAATGCCGGTATGCCCGGCGTTATCGGTGAGTACCACAATATTGCGGGTGAAATATGCGTTATGTGCACCACCAATATTAAGCAACATGCTGTCATGTCCGGCGACCGGAATGACTTTCATATCAGTAATAACAGGACTGGATTGTGTCGTCATCTTATTGCCCCGCGACAGGTTTCAGCTCGATACGCTTGATATCGCCCACCAGCACCAGGTAGCTCAGTACCGCGATTAAGGCATGAACACCAACATAAATCAGCGCCCCATTAAAGGAGCCAGTCGTGCCAACGATATAACCAATTGCGATTGGCGTGACGATGCCAGAAATGTTACCAAACATGTTGAACAGGCCACCGGAAAGACCGCTGATCTCTTTTGGCGCAGTATCAGCCATTACAGCCCAACCCAGCGCCCCGATGCCCTTACCGAAGAAGGCCAGCGCCATAAAGCCGATGATCATCCACTCAACGTTGACGTAGTTGCAGAACACCATCACCATCGACAGCAACATGCCCATTACGATCGGTGTTTTACGCGCAATGTTCAGCGATCCCGTGCGGCGCATCAGCCAGTCGGAAATAATCCCACCCAGCACACCGCCGATAAAACCGCAAACCGCCGGAACGGAAGCCACAAAGCCCGCTTTCAGAATCGACATCCCACGCGCCTGCACCAGATAAACCGGAAACCAGGTAATGAAAAAGTAAGTCAGGGCGTTGATACAGTACTGACCGATATAAACGCCGATCATCATCCGTGACCCGAGCAGCTGTTTGATCTGCCCCCACTTCACGCTGAACGGCACTTTAACTTTGGTGTTTTGCTGATCCATATTGATCAGCGCGCCACCCGCGGCGATGTACTCCAGCTCTTTCTGATTTACACCCGGATGTTGATTTGGCTCGTGGATGACTTTCAACCAGATAAAGCTGATGACAATGCCCAGACCGCCCATAAAGAAGAAGACGTGTGACCAGCCCACTTCATGCGTCAGCCAGCCCATAATCGGCGCGAAGATCACCGTTGCGAAGTATTGAGCGGAGTTAAAAATCGACACCGCCGTTCCCCTTTCCTGCGCCGGAAACCAGGCCGCTACAATGCGACTGTTACCGGGGAAAGATGGCGCTTCAGCAAGCCCGACCAGGAAGCGCAGCGTAAACAGGGCAACGATAATGCCGAATCCACTAAAAATATCGACGAAGCCTTGCAGCAAGGTAAACATCGACCAGATAAAGATCGACCAGAAGTAGACGCGTTTTGAACCAAAACGATCCAGCAACCAACCACCAGGGATCTGCCCGATAACATAAGCCCATGAGAAAGCAGAGAACACATAGCCCATTCCCACAGGATCAAGGCCGATATCTTTGGCCATTTCCGAACCGGCGATAGAGAGCGTAGCGCGGTCGCCGTAGTTGAAGGATGTGACGATAAACAACATCACCACTATCCAGTAACGAGCATTCGTGCGTTTTTCCACACTGCTCGCAGCCTGACTTAAAGAACTCATTGTTGCACTCCTGAAAATTCGCGTTAGCCACGCTCACTCTGGACTGCGACATCGCCAGGAAATCAGAGGTGACGTAGGGTGTTTTTTGCCGTTTTTATAGGTCGTTCGCCGAATGCGGCGCGTGTTTATATCTGGCAATAGCAGTATAAAAAGCGCGCCATAGCGGCTCACCGTGCAACAACACAACATTAATGCGTTCAATGAGGCCCGATTTTGGCATTAGCCCTGGACGGTGGAATCCACTTCACGGAAATGAAAACAAGAACAAGAAAGGAAGGGTTAAAACGAAGAAATAAAGAAGAGTATGAAATGGATCGCTTGACTCCAGGCAAACGCCAGTAAAAATCCGCACTATGAAGCAGTTTTTACTGGCATTTGCCTGAAAAGATTCGATTCAGCACTGCTAAAACGGCATTTACCGCTCGCTGAACATATCAGGACAACAGCGTGCCCCAATGTTCGACCCACGGATTTGATTCCGTTTCCGGTTCCGGGTTCTCACTGGCGTCAATCAACAGCATTTCTCCCACTCGCTGAGCGCTCTGTTCCTGCAACAAGGCATCGAACTGTTTGCCGCCATTGCAGAAATTCACATAACTACTGTCGCCGAGCGCAATCACGCCATAACGCAGATTCGGCTGGAAGCCCAGGGTATCTTTAATTCCCTGAAAGAGCGGCACAATGCAATCAGGAAGGTCGCCCTGCCCGGTCGTGGACGTAACCACCAGAACATACTTATCCTGATAGGGCAGCCAGTCGCTTAATTCAGGATCTTCAAATACCGTTGCTTTGTGGCCCTGCGCGGTCAGAATTGCTTCCGCTTCTTCCGCCACTAACAGCGAATTTCCGTACATAGTGCCGACAAAAATACCAATTTCCGCCATACCGTTTTCTCCCTGGATTAGGAACTTATCTCTCCATCCTGACCCGATGGCGCACTGAACTCAACCCTTTCATTTTCAGGAAGCAGACCCCGCCAGCCAAATTGTGATAACGCCTGCATCCAGGTGTCGTCCAGGCCCGCGTGAATAGTCAGTGGCTCGCCAGTAAAAGGATGCGTCAATGACAACTGACTGGCATGCAGCATTAACCGCTGAAGGCCAAAATGTTCAGCACCGCTGCGATTCTGGCGTAAATCACCATGTTTGCTGTCGCCAATAATCGGGTGACGCAAATGGGCAAGATGGCGACGGAGCTGGTGCTTACGTCCGGTTTTCGGCTCCAGTTCCACCAGGCCGTAGCGCGTGGTCGGGTAACGTCCGGTCGCTACCGGCATTTCTACGGTCGCCAGACCGCGATAATGCGTCACTGCTGGCTGCGGGCCTTTATCTTCGCGGGCAAATTTATCAGCGATTTTGTCCAGTTCTTCCACCAGTGGATAATCCAGCAGCGCTTCTTCCATCAACCAGCCGCGCACAATCGCATGATAACGTTTCTGGATTTGGTGCTGTTCAAACTGTTGTGCCAGCAGCCGTCCGGCCTCGCTGGATAATCCCATCAACAACACACCAGAAGTGGGTCGGTCCAGACGATGAGCAGTAAACACATGCTGGCCTATCTGGTCACGCACGGTTTGCATGACCACTACTTTCTCGTCGCGATCCAGCCAGCTGCGGTGAACCAGCCAGCCGGAGGGTTTATTTACCGCAACCAGCCATTCATCCTGATAGAGTATTTCCAGCATTAGCTCGCATCATCCGCAAAAAGAGCATCCAGTTTTTCCAGCTCAGCCAGAATAAGCGCGCGTTGCGGGTGGTCCGTCGCCAGCGCCATTTCATAATAGGGAGCAACGGCAAAAGCGCCCGGTAACGGCTGGTTGTTTTCTAACAAATCGTGCATTCGCGGGATCAGCACCCACTGCAACCACTCCAGTGGTTCCATGGTGTCCATAAAGAACGGTTGGGTACTATTAAATTGATGCGGCTGGGGTTCATCGTTTCGCCAGTGCTGATGTTCACGCAGTAACGCTTCAAGCGCCTGCAACTGGAAACGAACGCGGTCATGAGTGGTCATAAAGCAACCTCAATAAGAAAAACTGCCGCGAAGGATAGCAGGAATAAAAAAAGGGAGCACTGTATTCACAGTGCTCCCGGTTCGTTTCGCAGCATTCCAGCTACTTTTGTTGCTCCCTGCTCATCCTTGACAACTTTTCCTCTGGCCTTGCGGCCAATCGTTCATCCTGAACTATTGCTTCCTGCTCACACCACCCCGATGTGATACTTCATCCTGAAGTGTCCCTGGCCTTCCTGACCCACCGAATCATCCTGACCGGTTCTCATTCTCCATCCTGGAGGTGTCCTTTAACGCGTCCTGCGTCATCCTCTTCGCTTCATCCAGAAGCCTTTCCCTGAAACACCATCCTGGTGTGTCCTTCAGAAGTGTCATCATCCTGATGTTCACTTCGTTGTCTGACTCCCTGTCGACGAAGATAGAATCGTCTTTTTCGCGAAGTCTTACAAGGCGCTTACAGACAATGCCTTAAGGAAAATTTCATATGAAAGTTAAGAATTGACAAGCAATATATTGATTTTAAATGAAAATAACGATTCTTATCTTTTTAAGTATTCGCTTATTTCCTGGCGATCTCCTACAGAGTCTGTAAGAGATCTCTCACAACAAGATGGGGTATTTGGATTACAGAAGAGGCTTAAGTTGATTAAGGAATTCCGCAAGATTTGAGGCTAAATGCGTCCGTTTGCGTGTTCCCAGCGTCTCTTTGCACACTTCACCGGAGAGATTACACACCGAGATGACCTCTAACTCTTCTTCCAGCGTCGCGATAAATAGCGTGGGCGGCAGTTTTAGCCTTTTCTGAGTCACCAGATGACCAATCAGATTTTCCTGCACCCGACGGAAGTCGTCTTCACTCCAGGTTTGCAGCAATGTCAGTTTGATATCGCCAAACTGCGCGTGCATATCCCCGGCAAACTGAGTCGTATAAAAGGTATGAATTGTGGGTTGTATCACAATATCAAAAGCGCGTTCAACCGCGTTTACATTTTGTTCCCCGGTAAACGGCTGGGGTTGCCAGTATACGGCGTCTTCGGTGGTTGAAATAATGCACGGTGAAGGAACGCCGTACAGTTCCTCACTCAACGGCCAGCTTTTATGCTCTTCATGCCACGCATCGCAGTAGCGTGCAGTAAAATCTTTCAGGGCTTGTGCGGTCAAATCGTCCACTAATTTCTCTCTTCACTTAAACCAGATACACTTGTCGTTTAGTTTATCTGGTTTATGACGGTGAAACATGTCTTCTTATGCAAACCATCAGGCACTTGCGGGCCTGACTCTTGGAAAATCAACCGATTACCGGGATACCTATGACGCCAGCCTACTGCAAGGCGTTCCGCGTAGTCTGAATCGCGATCCGCTGGGTCTGAAAGCGGATAACCTGCCTTTTCACGGTACGGATATCTGGACGCTGTATGAACTTTCCTGGCTGAATGCGAAAGGTTTGCCGCAGGTCGCCGTCGGTCACGTTGAACTTGATTACACCAGCGCAAATCTGATTGAGTCGAAGAGTTTTAAGCTCTATCTCAACAGTTTTAACCAGACGCGTTTTAATAACTGGGATGAGGTGCGCCAGACGCTGGAGCGCGACTTAAGCACTTGCGCTCAGGGTAAGGTTAGCGTGGCGTTATATCGTCTTGATGAACTGGAAGGCCAACCGATAGGTCATTTCAATGGCACTTGCATTGATGACCAGGATATCACTATCGATAACTATGAATTCACTACTGACTATCTGGAGAATGCCACCAGTGGCGAAAAAGTAGTAGAAGAGACGCTCGTCAGCCACCTGCTGAAATCAAACTGCCTGATCACCCATCAACCAGATTGGGGATCGATCCAAATTCAGTATCGTGGACGCCAAATTGACAGAGAAAAACTGCTGCGTTACCTGGTTTCTTTCCGTCATCACAACGAGTTCCACGAACAGTGCGTGGAACGCATCTTTAATGACCTGTTACGCTTCTGCCAGCCAGAAAAATTGAGCGTTTACGCACGTTATACCCGTCGTGGCGGTCTGGACATTAACCCGTGGCGCAGTAATAACGATTTTGTCCCATCGACCACAAGACTGGTTCGGCAATAAATTTTTTCTCAATTTTGCGTGCTGGATTCACGCAGAAGGTTGTGAAAGGTCATCAGGCAGGGCTATTGTAATCAAAGGGAATGACGATATTCGTCCCATAAGGAGTTTTTCTTGATTACACATATTAGCCCGCTTGGCTCCATGGATATGTTGTCGCAGCTGGAAGTGGATATGCTTAAACGCACCGCCAGCAGCGACCTCTATCAACTGTTTCGCAACTGTTCACTTGCCGTACTGAACTCCGGTAGTTTGACCGATAACAGCAAAGAATTGCTGTCTCGTTTTGAAAATTTCGATATTAACGTCCTGCGCCGTGAACGCGGCGTAAAGCTGGAACTGATTAATCCCCCGGAAGAGGCTTTTGTCGATGGGCGAATTATTCGCGCTTTGCAGGCCAACTTGTTCGCGGTTCTGCGCGACATTCTCTTCGTTTACGGGCAAATCCATAACACCGTTCGTTTTCCCAACCTGAATCTCGACAACTCCGTCCACATCACTAACCTGGTCTTTTCCATCTTGCGTAACGCTCGCGCGCTGCATGTTGGTGAAGCGCCAAATATGGTGGTCTGCTGGGGCGGGCACTCAATTAACGAAAACGAGTATTTGTATGCCCGTCGCGTCGGGAATCAGCTGGGCCTGCGTGAGCTGAATATCTGCACCGGCTGTGGTCCGGGAGCGATGGAAGCGCCAATGAAAGGTGCTGCGGTCGGACACGCACAGCAGCGTTACAAAGACAGTCGTTTTATTGGTATGACAGAGCCATCGATTATCGCCGCTGAACCGCCTAACCCGCTGGTCAACGAATTGATCATCATGCCGGATATCGAAAAACGTCTGGAAGCGTTTGTCCGTATCGCTCACGGTATCATTATCTTCCCTGGCGGTGTGGGTACGGCAGAAGAGTTGCTGTATTTGCTGGGAATTTTAATGAACCCGGCCAACAAAGATCAGGTTTTACCATTGATCCTCACCGGCCCGAAAGAGAGCGCCGACTACTTCCGCGTACTGGACGAGTTTGTCGTGCATACGTTGGGTGAAAACGCGCGCCGCCATTACCGCATCATCATTGATGACGCCGCTGAAGTCGCTCGTCAGATGAAAAAATCGATGCCGCTGGTGAAAGAAAATCGCCGCGACACAGGCGATGCCTACAGCTTTAACTGGTCAATGCGCATTGCGCCAGATTTGCAAATGCCGTTTGAGCCGTCTCACGAGAATATGGCTAATCTGAAGCTTTACCCGGATCAACCCGTTGAAGTGCTGGCTGCCGACCTGCGCCGTGCGTTCTCCGGTATTGTGGCGGGTAACGTAAAAGAAGTCGGTATTCGCGCCATTGAAGAGTTTGGTCCTTATAAAATCAACGGCGATAAAGAGATTATGCGTCGTATGGATGACCTGCTACAGGGTTTTGTTGCCCAGCATCGTATGAAGTTGCCAGGCTCAGCCTACATCCCTTGCTACGAAATCTGCACGTAATCTCCCTCCCCCGGTGACGTTTGTTGCCGGGTTTTCTCGTTTTTGGTCACATACCCATCAATTTATTTCATTTGTTATATGAATGTTTCTTACCACCCTCACGCGATAAATATCATTACAGTTAATATGTCATACAATTTATGTTGTAACGCAAACGTTTCCCTATTTTCATAAACCACATTTTATCGCTATGAAAAAGAAATTATCGCCATGATTAACTAAAAGTATTGATTTTTTCAGTTCAACCTACATATATTGCGCGCCCCGGAAGAAGTCAGATGTCGTTTAATGGGCAAATATTGCCCTTAAATTCTCTTTTACTTTTGATTTACAGAGTAAAGCGTTGGGATAATCTATCTTCCAAGTAGATTATTGTATTTGGGATCAAGATCACTGATAGATACATAACTTGTGTGTATCTTTCCGCCCTCAAATTATTACGGCGGTAAATGATTAAGCCATCGCCGATAGACAGATTTCATTTTTACGGTCAGGCACCTTCCCGGGCTGAACTGGCTAAAAGCTGAATTATTTGCATTCCTCCAGGAGAAATAGATGGAAACAACTCAAACCAGCACGATTGCGTCGAAAGACTCTCGTAGTGCCTGGCGCAAGACAGACACCATGTGGATGCTGGGCCTTTACGGCACGGCAATCGGCGCGGGCGTGCTGTTCCTGCCAATCAACGCCGGTGTTGGCGGTATGATCCCGCTGATCATCATGGCTATCCTTGCGTTCCCGATGACATTTTTTGCTCACCGCGGCCTGACTCGCTTCGTACTGTCTGGTAAAAACCCAGGCGAAGACATCACCGAGGTTGTAGAAGAACACTTTGGTATTGGCGCAGGTAAACTGATTACCCTGCTCTACTTCTTCGCTATCTACCCGATCCTGCTGGTTTATAGCGTGGCAATCACCAATACAGTTGAAAGCTTCATGTCTCACCAGCTGGGTATGACACCACCGCCGCGTGCGATTCTGTCGCTGATCCTGATCGTGGGTATGATGACCATCGTTCGCTTCGGTGAGCAAATGATCGTTAAAGCGATGAGTATTCTGGTATTCCCGTTTGTTGGCGTACTGATGCTGCTGGCTCTGTACCTGATCCCGCAGTGGAACGGCGCAGCACTGGAAACGCTGTCTCTGGACACTGCATCTGCAACCGGAAACGGTCTGTGGATGACCCTGTGGCTGGCAATTCCGGTAATGGTGTTCTCGTTCAACCACTCTCCGATCATCTCTTCTTTCGCCGTTGCGAAGCGTGAAGAGTACGGCGATATGGCAGAACAGAAATGCTCTAAGATCCTGGCATTCGCACACATCATGATGGTGCTGACCGTAATGTTCTTCGTCTTCAGCTGCGTACTGAGCCTGACTCCGGCAGACCTGGCTGCGGCTAAAGAGCAGAACATCTCGATTCTGTCTTACCTGGCTAACCACTTTAACGCACCGGTTATCGCGTGGATGGCACCGATTATCGCGATTATCGCTATCACCAAATCCTTCCTCGGCCACTACCTGGGCGCACGTGAAGGCTTCAACGGTATGGTGATTAAATCTCTGCGTGGTAAAGGTAAGTCTATCGAAATCAACAAGCTGAACCGTATCACTGCGCTGTTCATGCTGGTAACGACCTGGATTGTTGCCACCCTGAACCCGAGCATCCTGGGTATGATTGAAACCCTGGGCGGCCCAATCATCGCGATGATCCTGTTCCTGATGCCGATGTACGCAATTCAGAAAGTACCGGCAATGCGTAAGTACAGCGGTCACATCAGCAACGTATTCGTTGTCGTGATGGGTCTGATTGCAATCTCCGCAATCTTCTACTCTCTGTTCAGCTAAGTCCTTTCGCGCCGCTTTCGGGCGGCGCTTCCTCCGTTTTAACGCGATGTATTTCCTATGATTAGCGTATTCGATATTTTCAAAATCGGCATTGGCCCTTCCAGTTCTCATACCGTTGGACCAATGAAAGCGGGTAAACAATTTACCGACGATCTGATTGCCCGTAACCTGCTTAAAGACGTGACCCGCGTGGTGGTTGACGTGTACGGCTCGCTCTCTCTGACTGGTAAAGGCCACCACACTGATATCGCCATTATTATGGGCCTGGCGGGTAACCTGCCGGATACCGTGGATATCGATTCCATCCCTGGTTTTATTCAGGATGTGAATACTCATGGTCGCCTGATGCTGGCAAATGGTCAGCATGAAGTGGAGTTCCCGGTTGATCAGTGCATGAACTTCCATGCCGACAACCTTTCTCTGCATGAAAACGGTATGCGCATTACCGCACTGGCGGGCGATAAAGTCGTTTACAGCCAGACTTACTACTCTATTGGTGGTGGCTTTATCGTTGATGAAGAGCATTTTGGTCAGCAGGATAGCGCACCGGTTGAAGTTCCTTATCCGTACAGTTCAGCAGCCGATCTGCAAAAACATTGTCAGGAAACCGGGCTGTCACTCTCTGGCCTGATGATGAAAAACGAGCTGGCGCTGCACAGCAAAGAAGAGCTGGAACAGCACCTGGCGAACGTCT
Organism: Escherichia sp. WS3063; assembly: GCF_046486595.1. Lineage (NCBI taxonomy): Bacteria > Pseudomonadati > Pseudomonadota > Gammaproteobacteria > Enterobacterales > Enterobacteriaceae > Escherichia > Escherichia sp. WS3063. Next base: position 57,120 of record NZ_JBJQKY010000010.1, on the reverse strand, counting down.
GGGAAGTCATGCGTGGCGGTATTGAGCGCGGTATTTCTACCGAAGGCGTGTTACCTGGCAAACTGCGCGTTCCACGCCGTGCTGCGGCACTACGCCGGATGCTGGTCAGCCAGGATAAAACCACCACTGACCCGATGGCGGTTGTTGACTGGATCAACATGTTTGCACTGGCAGTGAACGAAGAGAATGCTGCTGGCGGTCGTGTGGTGACTGCGCCGACTAACGGTGCGTGCGGGATTATTCCGGCCGTGCTGGCGTACTACGACAAGTTTATCCGCGAAGTGAACGCTAACTCACTGGCTCGTTACCTGCTGGTAGCCAGCGCCATTGGTTCTCTTTATAAGATGAACGCGTCGATTTCTGGTGCCGAAGTCGGCTGCCAGGGTGAAGTCGGCGTGGCGTGCTCAATGGCGGCAGCTGGTCTGGCAGAACTGTTAGGCGCAAGCCCGGCGCAGGTATGCATCGCGGCGGAAATCGCCATGGAGCACAACCTCGGTCTGACGTGTGACCCGGTTGCCGGACAGGTCCAGGTACCGTGCATCGAGCGTAACGCCATTGCGGCAGTAAAAGCGGTGAACGCCGCGCGTATGGCGCTGCGCCGTACCAGCGAGCCGCGCGTCTGCCTCGATAAAGTTATCGAGACCATGTACGAAACAGGTAAAGATATGAACGCCAAGTACCGCGAAACCTCTCGCGGCGGCCTGGCAATGAAGATCGTTGCCTGCGATTAATCTCTCCCGGAGGCCTCGTTTTGCGAGGCCTCTTCCCGTTTTCTCAACCAGCCATAGCCTGTTCCGGCATCGAATGTTACCCTTATCGCCTGATCTTTAAGGGGGTTATCGTGGCTGTTCATTTGCTTATTGTCGATGCACTGAATCTTATTCGTCGCATTCATGCCGTTCAGGGTTCGCCCTGTGTCGAAACCTGCCAGCACGCGCTCGATCAGCTCATTATGCACAGCCAGCCAACCCACGCGGTCGCCGTTTTTGATGATGAAAACCGCAGTAGCGGCTGGCGTCATCAGCGTTTACCAGATTACAAAGCGGGTCGACCGCCAATGCCGGAAGAGTTGCACAACGAGATGCCTGCATTACGCGCCGCCTTTGAGCAACGCGGCGTCCCGTGCTGGTCCGCCAGCGGCAACGAAGCCGATGACTTAGCCGCCACGCTGGCGGTCAAAGTGACACAGGCCGGGCATCAGGCAACGATTGTTTCGACAGATAAAGGCTACTGCCAGTTACTTTCACCGACATTACGTATTCGTGATTACTTCCAGAAACGTTGGCTGGATGCACCATTTATTGATAAAGAATTTGGCGTTCAACCGCAGCAGTTACCCGATTACTGGGGACTTGCGGGGATCAGCAGTTCAAAGGTACCGGGTGTTGCGGGGATCGGACCAAAAAGCGCCACGCAGCTGCTGGTCGAGTTTAAGAGTCTGGAAGGGATATATGAGAATCTGGATGCGGTTGCCGAAAAGTGGCGCAAAAAATTAGAAACCCATAAAGAGATGGCGTTTCTGTGCCGCGATATTGCCCGCTTACAAACCGATTTGCATATCGACGGCAATTTACAGCAATTGCGGTTGGTACGGTAACGGCGTGCCGGATACGGCGCAAACGTCGCATCCGGCATTATCACATCAGCGCATTTACCAGGCGGTATGGTAAAGCTCTACAATATCCTCAAGCGTTGCTTCACGCGGGTTGCCACCGGTACAAACATCATCCAGTGCCGCCTGCGCCAGTGCCGGAATGTCTTCCTTGCGTACACCAACATCACGTAAATGTGGCGGAATACCGACATCACGGTTGAGAGCAAACACCGCTTCAACAGCGGCATTACGCGCCTCTTCCAGGCTCATACCTTCCACTTTCACGCCCATAACGCGCGCGATATCGCGGTACTTCTCACCGGTAAAGACAGCGTTATAGCGCATGACATGCGGTAACAGGATGGCGTTCGCAACACCGTGTGGCGTGTTGTAAAACGCGCCCAGTGGATGCGCCATACCATGCACCAACCCTAACCCAACATTCGAGAAGCCCATACCCGCAACATACTGCCCGAGCGCCATTTCTTCTCCGGCATCCTTATCACCAGCAACCGATCCTCGCAGCGCCCCAGCAATGATTTCAATCGCTTTAATGTGCAGTGCATCGGTTAGCGCCCACGCGCCACGGGTAATATACCCCTCAATAGCATGAGTGAGCGCATCGACACCCGTCGCAGCTTTCAGCGCTGGAGGCATACCATCCATCATGTCAGCGTCAATAAACGCCACCTGCGGGATATCATGCGGATCAACGCAAACAAACTTGCGCCGTTTTTCTTCGTCAGTGATCACGTAGTTAATGGTCACTTCTGCCGCAGTGCCTGCTGTGGTGGGGATTGCCAGAATCGGTACACTAGGTTTATTGGTCGGGGAAAGCCCTTCCAGGCTACGCACATCGGCAAACTCCGGGTTGTTGCTGATAATGCCAATCGCTTTACAAGTATCCTGTGGAGAACCACCACCAATAGCGATCAGGTAATCCGCGCCGCTATTCTGGAATACACCGAGCCCTTCTTTGACGACAGTAATTGTTGGGTTGGGCACTACGCCGTCGTAAATCGCCCATGCCAGTCCTGCCGCATCCATCTTATCGGTCACTTTCGCCACCACGCCGCATTGCACCAGCGTTTTATCGGTGACGATCAGCGCCTTCTGATAACCACGGCGTTTCACCTCATCGGTTAAAGCCCCAACAGCACCCCGACCAAACCATGCCGTTTCGTTCAGAATCATTCTGTTAGCCATCATCCTTCTCCTTGTTGCTTTACGAAATTACTCTTCAATCCGTAACCCGTAGGTTTTGAATTTCTCCAGCACTACGGCAATCTCTTCATCGCTCAGCACTGGCACCGGGTCCGTAATCGCCAGGGTCGTCAGGTAAAGTTGTGCCAGCACTTCAACTTCATGCGCCAGCCATAACGCTTTCTCCAGATTCGCCTCACAAGCGATAAGCCCATGATGTTGTAACAAAGTTGCCTTACGATTTTTGAGAGCCAGCGCAACATGTTCAGAAAGTTCGCGTGTTCCAAAGGTCGCATAAGGCGCGCAAGGAATAGAATTACCGCCAGCCGCCGCAATCATGTAGTGAATCGCGGGGATCGGGCGGTTAAGAATGGAAACTGCCGTACAATGAACGGCATGATTGTGAACAACCGCGTTGGCATCCGGTCTGCTTTGATAGGCCGCCATATGGAAACGCCACTCGCTTGAGGGGAGCTTTCCTTCCTCATGTTTGCCGTTGCCATCAATAAAGACAATATGCGACTCCGTCAGTTTTTCATATGGAATACCTGTAGGCGTAATCAGCATCCCATCCTGATAACGTACACTGACGTTACCCGCTGTCCCCTGGTTCAGCCCCAGGCGAGTCATTTCCAGGCAAGTGTCAATAATCTGACGAGCAAGTTTATTTCGTTCCATTAGCTACCTCTCTCTGATTCAAAACAGGGCAATAATGTTGTTCCTTTCACACTATTGAATTAGCCGTTTAATTACCCACCATCTTCTTCCTGATTAACCAGAAAGAAATTCACAAGCTTATATTTTGTGACCTGGTTCAACTAATCACAGTAAATAACTGCAATTTCTCTTTTTATAACCCCATTAAAAATGACCGCTCTTAAAAATATTTATCAAAACGGTCATTTTTCTACTCCTCCCTGCCAGGAATGCCCGTTTTCGGCACAAACAATTAATACGGTCATCTGGTTTGTGTTTTTTATGATTTATTTTCTGAAACGGGCATGAAATTTCGATTATTAAAGTGATGGTAGTCACATAAAGTCACCTTCCGGCTAATAAGTGTGACCGCCGTCATATTACAGAGCGTTTTTTATTTGAAAATGAATCCATGAGTTCATTTCAGACAGGCAAATATTCACTGATATGAAGCCCGAACTCGCTGGTTTTGCACTTTTGAAAACATAACCGATTACGTGCTTAAGCTTCTGAACCTAAGAGGATGCTATGGGAAACACATCAATACAAACGCAGAGTTACCGTGCGGTAGATAAAGATGCAGGGCAAAGCAGAAGTTACATTATTCCATTCGCACTGCTGTGCTCACTGTTTTTTCTTTGGGCGGTAGCCAATAACCTTAACGACATTTTATTGCCTCAATTCCAGCAGGCTTTTACGCTGACAAATTTCCAGGCTGGCCTGATCCAATCGGCCTTTTACTTTGGTTATTTCATTATCCCAATCCCTGCCGGGATATTGATGAAAAAACTCAGTTATAAAGCAGGGATTATTACCGGATTGTTTTTATATGCCTTCGGCGCTGCATTATTCTGGCCCGCCGCAGAAATAATGAACTACACCTTGTTTTTAGTTGGCCTATTTATTATTGCAGCCGGATTAGGTTGTCTGGAAACTGCCGCAAACCCTTTTGTTACGGTATTAGGGCCGGAAAGCAGTGGTCACTTCCGCTTAAATCTTGCGCAAACATTTAACTCATTTGGCGCAATTATCGCGGTTGTCTTTGGGCAAAGTCTTATTTTGTCTAACGTGCCACATCAATCGCAAGACGTTCTCGATAAAATGTCTCCAGAGCAATTGAGTGCGTATAAACACAGCCTGGTATTATCGGTACAGACACCTTATATGATCATCGTGGCTATCGTGTTACTGGTCGCCCTGCTGATCATGCTGACGAAATTCCCGGCATTGCAGAGTGATAATCACAGTGACGCCAAACAAGGATCGTTCTCCGCATCGCTTTGTCGCCTGGCGCGTATTCGCCACTGGCGCTGGGCAGTATTAGCGCAATTCTGCTACGTTGGCGCACAAACGGCCTGCTGGAGCTATTTAATTCGCTACGCTGTAGAAGAAATTCCAGGTATGACAGCAGGCTTTGCCGCTAACTATTTAACCGGAACCATGGTGTGCTTCTTTATTGGTCGTTTCACCGGTACCTGGCTCATCAGTCGCTTCGCACCACACAAAGTCCTGGCAGCCTACGCATTAATTGCTATGGCACTGTGCCTGATCTCAGCCTTCGCTGGCGGTCATGTGGGCTTAATAGCCCTGACTTTATGCAGCGCCTTTATGTCGATTCAGTACCCAACAATCTTCTCGCTGGGCATTAAAAATCTCGGCCAGGACACCAAATACGGTTCGTCCTTCATCGTTATGACCATTATTGGCGGCGGTATTGTCACTCCGGTCATGGGTTTTGTCAGTGACGCGGCGGGCAACATCCCCACTGCTGAACTGATCCCCGCACTCTGCTTCGCGGTCATCTTTATCTTTGCCCGTTTCCGTTCTCAAACGGCAACTAACTGAACATATTTTCCGAATAAAGTGAGGAATCTGTAATGAAAAAAATCAGCTTACCGAAAATTGGTATCCGCCCGGTTATTGACGGTCGTCGCATGGGTGTTCGTGAGTCGCTTGAAGAACAAACAATGAATATGGCGAAAGCCACGGCCGCACTGCTGACCGAGAAACTGCGCCATGCCTGTGGAGCTGCCGTCGAGTGTGTCATTTCCGATACCTGTATCGCGGGTATGGCTGAAGCCGCTGCTTGCGAAGAAAAATTCAGCAGTCAGAATGTAGGCCTCACCATTACGGTAACCCCTTGCTGGTGCTATGGCAGTGAAACCATCGACATGGATCCAACCCGCCCGAAAGCCATTTGGGGCTTTAACGGCACCGAACGTCCCGGCGCTGTTTACCTGGCAGCGGCTCTGGCAGCTCACAGCCAGAAAGGCATCCCGGCATTCTCCATTTACGGTCATGACGTTCAGGATGCCGATGACACATCGATTCCTGCTGATGTTGAAGAAAAACTGCTGCGCTTTGCCCGCGCCGGTTTGGCCGTCGCCAGCATGAAAGGTAAAAGCTATCTGTCGCTGGGCGGCGTTTCGATGGGTATCGCCGGTTCTATTGTTGATCACAACTTCTTTGAATCCTGGCTGGGAATGAAAGTCCAGGCGGTGGATATGACCGAACTGCGTCGCCGTATCGATCAGAAGATTTACGACGAAGCCGAACTGGAAATGGCGCTGGCCTGGGCTGATAAAAACTTCCGCTATGGCGAAGATGAAAATAACAAACAGTATCAACGAAATGCCGAGCAAAGCCGCGCAGTTCTGCGCGAAAGTTTACTGATGGCGATGTGTATCCGCGACATGATGCAAGGCAACAGCAAACTGGCCGATATCGGTCGCGTGGAAGAATCACTTGGCTACAACGCCATCGCTGCGGGCTTCCAGGGGCAACGTCACTGGACCGATCAATATCCCAATGGTGACACCGCCGAAGCGATCCTCAACAGTTCATTTGACTGGAATGGCGTGCGCGAACCCTTTGTCGTGGCGACCGAAAACGACAGTCTTAACGGCGTGGCAATGCTAATGGGTCACCAGCTCACCGGCACCGCTCAGGTATTTGCCGATGTCCGTACCTACTGGTCACCAGAAGCAATTGAGCGTGTAACGGGGCATAAACTGGACGGACTGGCAGAACACGGCATCATCCATTTGATCAACTCCGGTTCTGCTGCGCTGGACGGTTCCTGTAAACAACGCGACAGCGAAGGTAACCCGACGATGAAGCCACACTGGGAAATCTCTCAGCAAGAGGCTGACGCTTGCCTCGCCGCTACCGAATGGTGCCCGGCGATCCACGAATACTTCCGTGGCGGCGGTTACTCTTCCCGCTTCCTTACCGAAGGCGGCGTCCCGTTCACCATGACTCGTGTCAACATCATCAAAGGCCTGGGACCGGTACTGCAAATCGCGGAAGGCTGGAGCGTGGAATTGCCGAAGGATGTGCATGACATCCTCAACAAACGCACCAACTCAACCTGGCCAACCACCTGGTTTGCACCGCGCCTCACCGGTAAAGGGCCGTTTACGGATGTGTACTCGGTAATGGCGAACTGGGGCGCTAACCACGGAGTTCTGACCATCGGCCACGTTGGCGCAGACTTTATCACTCTTGCCTCCATGCTGCGTATCCCGGTATGTATGCACAACGTTGAAGAGACCAAAGTGTATCGTCCTTCTGCCTGGGCCGCGCACGGCATGGATATTGAAGGCCAGGATTACCGCGCTTGCCAGAACTACGGCCCGTTGTACAAGCGTTAATACATGACTCCCTGATGTGATGCCCGGTCGCTCCGGCTACCGGGCCTGAACAAGCAAGAGTGGTTAGCCGGATAAGCAATGTTATCCGGCTATATTGCAGGAGCGATTATGAAACAAGAAGTTATCCTGGTACTCGACTGTGGCGCGACCAATGTCAGGGCCATCGCGGTTAATCGGCAGGGAAAAATTGTTGCCCGCGCCTCAACGCCTAATGCCAGCGATATCGCGATGGAAAACAACACCTGGCACCAGTGGTCTTTAGACGCCATTTTGCAACGCTTTGCTGATTGCTGTCGGCAAATCAATAGTGAACTGACTGATTGCCACATCCGCGGTATCGCCGTCACCACCTTTGGTGTGGATGGCGCTCTGGTAGATAAGCAAGGCAATCTGCTCTATCCGATCATTAGCTGGAAATGTCCGCGAACAGCAGCGGTTATGGACAATATTGAACAGTTGATCTCCGCACAGCGGTTGCAGGCTATTTCTGGCGTCGGAGCCTTTAGTTTCAATACGTTATATAAGTTGGTGTGGTTGAAAGAAAATCATCCACAACTGCTGGAACGCGCGCACGCCTGGCTCTTTATTTCGTCGCTGATTAACCACCGTTTAACCGGCGAATTCACTACTGATATCACGATGGCCGGAACCAGCCAGATGCTGGATATCCAGCAACGCGATTTCAGTCCGCAAATTTTACAAGCCACCGGTATTCCACGCCGACTCTTCCCTCGTCTGGTGGAAGCGGGTGAACAGATTGGTACGCTACAGAACAGCGCCGCAGCAATGCTCGGCTTACCCGTTGGCATACCGGTGATTTCCGCAGGTCACGATACCCAGTTCGCCCTTTTTGGCGCTGGTGCCGACCAAAATGAACCCGTGCTCTCTTCCGGTACATGGGAAATTTTAATGGTCCGTAGCGCCCAGGTTGATACTTCGCTGTTAAGTCAGTACGCCGGTTCCACCTGCGAACTGGATAGCCAGGCAGGGTTGTATAACCCAGGTATGCAATGGCTGGCATCCGGCGTGCTGGAATGGGTGAGAAAACTGTTCTGGACGGCTGAAACACCCTGGCAAATGTTGATTGAAGAAGCTCGTCTGATCGCGCCTGGCGCGGATGGCGTAAAAATGCAGTGTGATTTATTGTCGTGTCAGAACGCTGGCTGGCAAGGAGTGACGCTTAATACCACGCGGGGGCATTTCTATCGCGCGGCGCTGGAAGGGTTAACTGCGCAATTACAGCGCAATCTACAGATGCTGGAAAAAATCGGGCACTTTAAAGCCTCTGAATTATTGTTAGTCGGCGGAGGAAGTCGCAACACATTGTGGAATCAGATTAAAGCCAATATGCTTGATATTCCGGTAAAAGTTCTCGACGACGCCGAAACGACCGTCGCAGGAGCTGCGCTGTTCGGTTGGTATGGCGTAGGGGAATTTAACAGCCCGGAAGAAGCCCGCGCGCAGATTCATTATCAGTACCGTTATTTCTACCCGCAAACTGAACCTGAATTTATAGAGGAGGTGTGAAATGCTGAAAACAATTTCGCCGTTAATTTCTCCCGAACTATTGAAAGTGCTGGCAGAGATGGGGCATGGAGATGAAATTATTTTTTCCGATGCTCACTTTCCCGCCCATTCGATGGGACCGCAGGTGATCCGCGCTGATGGCCTGTTGGTGAGCGACTTGCTCCAGGCGATTATCCCGTTATTTGAGCTGGACAGCTATGCACCACCGCTGGTGATGATGGCGGCGGTAGAAGGTGACACTCTCGATCCTGAAGTAGAACGACGTTATCGTAATGCGCTTTCACTACAAGCCCCCTGTCCTGACATCATCCGCATCAATCGTTTTGCGTTTTATGAACGGGCGCAAAAAGCCTTTGCGATCGTTATCACAGGCGAACGAGCGAAGTACGGGAATATTCTTTTAAAAAAAGGGGTAACACCGTAATCTCATACCGGTACGCCCGCATGACGCGGGCGGTTATCGAATGATGGGGTGAAAAATATGAAAGCGGCACGCCAGCAAGCGATAGTCGACCTGCTGCTGAACCATACCAGCCTGACCACGGAAGCTCTCTCTGAACAGCTAAAGGTCAGTAAAGAAACCATTCGTCGCGATCTCAATGAATTACAGACGCAGGGTAAAATTCTGCGCAATCATGGACGCGCTAAATATATCCACCGTCAAAATCAAGACAGTGGCGATCCCTTTCACATCCGGTTGAAAAGCCATTATGCGCATAAAGCAGATATCGCGCGCGAGGCGCTCGCGTGGATTGAAGAAGGGATGGTAATAGCATTAGACGCCAGTTCAACCTGCTGGTATCTGGCACGCCAGTTGCCTGACATCAACATCCAGGTCTTCACCAATAGCCATCCGATTTGCCATGAACTCGGTAAACGTGAACGCATTCAACTGATCAGTTCCGGCGGCACACTTGAGCGCAAATATGGTTGTTACGTCAATCCCTCGCTGATTTCCCAGCTTAAATCGCTGGAAATCGATCTGTTTATTTTTTCTTGTGAAGGGATCGATAGCAGCGGCGCACTGTGGGACTCCAATGCCATCAACGCTGATTACAAATCAATGCTATTAAAACGCGCCGCACAATCGTTGTTATTGATTGATAAAAGTAAATTTAATCGTTCAGGGGAAGCCCGCATCGGGCATCTGGATGAGGTCACGCACATTATTTCTGATGAGCGCCAGGTTGCAACTTCTTTGGTAACAGCCTGACGGAAAGGGTAGCAGGCCGGAGACGACGCCCCGGCCTTGCCTGTTATCGCTCGTCGCGACGACCACCCACCGCAGCCCAGATACGGCGGACGTGCACCGTCACTTCTTCGCGATCGTGATACAACTGCCGCGCCTGGATCTGAGCATTTATGCCATGTTCATCAAGCTGTGCCTGAATATACGCCAGATTGTGTGACACTTCTTCGTAGCGTTTTTTCATCGGCAGTTTGAGGTTGAAAATGCTTTCACGGCACCAGCCATTAACCAGCCACTGCGCCATCAATGCCGCAACTTTCGCCGGTTTTTCAACCATATCGCATACCATCCAGGAGATATTGCTGCGTGTCGGACGGAATTTGAAACCGTCTTCCCGCAGCCACGTCACCTGTCCGGTATCCATCAGACTTTGCGCCATCGGGCCGTTGTCGACGGAATAAACCCACATGTTGCGCTTCACCAGTTGGTAGGTCCAGCCGCCTGGGCAAGCGCCTAAATCCACCGCCCACATCCCGTTCGCCAGGCGTTCATCCCACTCATCCGCAGGAATAAACACATGAAATGCCTCTTCCAGTTTGAGCGTGGAACGACTCGGCGCATCTGCCGGAAATTTCAGGCGCGGAATGCCCATATAGAACGGCGAATTATTGTTGCTGTATGAGTAACCAGTATAGCAACAGCCTGGTGCAATAAAGAATACATGCACAACCGGACGCTTCGGCGTTTCATAGTTCGCCAGCACACCCGCATCACGCAAGGCAGCGCGTAGCGGCACGGTGAATTTACGGCAGAATTTCAGCAACTCTTTGCTTTCGTTGGTATCGGCAACTTCAACACGCAGTTCACCGCCCTTCTCTACTACGCCCTGTAACATGCCGACAATGGGGGTAATACGATCTTCTGGCGGCAAATGCTGCAGGAGTTCCCCCACTACAAACCACTGGCGGGCAAAAATTAATGAATTGAACGGCAGCTCACGGATTAACTTATCGCCATCATCAGGTTGATAACATTCATAAATGACATAACCCGCATTCTCTTTCACGCGGGCAAAACCGAAAATTTCCCGCTGGCCGGCTTTATCGGTAATTTCTGCGGCGCACTCTTTTTCAAAGCCCGGACGGCACAGCAATACAACCTTATTCATGACTTACGCCCTTGCGCTTTAAACGGATAGCACCAACTAACATTAACGCCCAGCCCGCGAGGAAGCTCACGCCGCCAACCGGTGTGACAAATGCCCACAAACGCAGATGGGACAGCGCCAGGCAATAAAGGCTGCCGCTGAACAGCACCGTGCCTAACGCGAGGAAAACGCTACTCCAGTAAAACCAGATACTGATGCGACGCTGCATTGCCACCGCCAGACCTAAGATCGCCAGCGTGTGGAACGCCTGGTATTCGAGACCGGTCTGGATCCAGCCCATCTCAACGGCCCCCATGGTTTTACTTAACACATGCGCGCCAAAAGCGCCCAGAGCCACAAAAATGAAGCCGCTAATGGCGGCGAAAATCAGCATAAAACGGCTGGTCATGGTCGTACCCTACGTAAATTATTGTTCATAACGAAAGCGGAATTTTTCTTGTTCAGCAGCGGCTTTCGCCAGGATCCATTGGCGAAAGGCGGCTATTTTACCCAGTTCTGCCTGGCTGTCATGACAAACCAGATAAAAAGCGTTTTTACTGACCAGAACATCATTAAACGGGCAAACAAGACGTCCGGCCTCGATTTCAGATTGCGCCATCACGTTATTTGCCAGCGCCACTCCCTGCCCGTGGATAGCCGCTTGCAGCACCATGGCGCTATGGCTAAAAATTGGCCCTTGCTGAACGTTGATATGATTTAACCCCAACTGTCGGGTATATGTCTGCCAGTCACGGCGTGACGCATCATGTAATAACGTATGTTTAGCCAGATCTTCCGGGGTCTTCAAGGGTTTTTCGCCAGTCAGCAGTAGCGGCGAGCACACCGGCAATAAATATTCGGCGTACAGTTTTTCCACCCGTAGCCCCGGCCAGTTGCCCCGACCATAAAATATCGCCACATCAACATCATCCGCCAGCTTATCTTCCTGACGATCAACCGCCTGGATTCGAACGTCAATTCCCGGATAAGCTGAATTAAAGCTGGAAAGTCGCGGAACCAACCAATGAATGGCGAAACTGGGGAGTAAACTGACCGTCAACGCCCCCTTGGCGCTACGGGCCTGGAGTTTACGCGTCGCTTCGGTTAATTGCGAAAATATCTCTTTGATATCGAGGAAATAGCTTTGCCCTTCCTCGGTCAGCAGGAGTGAACGATTACGGCGGCGGAACAGTTTTAGCCCCAAAAAATCCTCAAGAGACTTGATTTGATGACTTACTGCGGCCTGGGTCACAAAAAGCTCTTCTGCTGCGCGAGTGAAACTTAAATGGCGTGCTGCGGCATCAAAAACTCGTAAGGCATTTAGCGGTGGTAATCGTTTAGACATGGCTTTTAAACTTTGATGTTAAATGAATTTAACAATTAGATCACACTGTGTAACCTATTAGTTTTTTTAATCTGAGCCATTATAAATTGTCCGTTGAGCTTCTACCAGCAAATACCTATAGTGGCGGCACTTCCTGAGCCGGAACGAAAAGTTTTATCGGAATGCGTGTTCTGGTGAACTTTTGGCTTACGGTTGTGATGTTGTGTTGTTGTGTTTGCAATTGGTCTGCGATTCAGACCATGGTAGCAAAGCTACCTTTTTTCACTTCCTGTACATTTACCCTGTCTGTCCATAGTGATTAATGTAGCACCGCCTAATTGCGGTGCTTTTTTTTACCTTGCGATCGCGAATTACTGATCCAGTTCGACCATCTCTTTCACGTCGGTACGGTTGATCTGCTGTTTGTTGCCATTAGCGTCTTTATACGAAATCATACCGGTATCGTTATCAGTCTGTGGTTTGCCGTCAGAGACGATGGTACGTCCGTCATTGGTGTGCATAACATAGTTCGAACCGGAACAGGCGCTCAGGGCAAAAGTCAGCATACAGGCAGAAATAATTGCGGCAGTCTTTTTCATCATCTTCTCCTTAAAGCGATTAATAAATCTTAATAGTATTGATTAACAGGCTAAAATTAACGCCTAACACTATTCAGCATATGTTACTGACGCGGCTTCGCCAGGATATCCAGATAATTCTGATGGTTAGCACTCTCCTTGTATCAAAGTGAATTTTGCGTCACGATCGGTGCATCAAGCCGAGGAGTACCATGAACGTTTTTAATCCCGCGCAGTTTCGCGCCCAGTTTCCCGCACTACAGGATGCGGGCGTCTATCTCGACAGCGCCGCGACCGCGCTTAAACCTGAAGCCGTGGTTGAAGCCACTCGACAGTTTTACAGCCTGAGCGCCGGAAACGTCCATCGCAGCCAGTTTGCCGAAGCCCAACGCCTGACCGCGCGTTATGAAGCTGCACGAGAGAAAGTGGCGCAATTACTGAATGCACCGGATGATAAAACTATCGTCTGGACGCGCGGCACCACTGAATCCATCAACATGGTGGCACAATGCTATGCGCGTCCGCGTCTGCAACCGGGCGATGAGATTATTGTCAGCGTGGCAGAACACCACGCTAACCTCGTCCCCTGGCTGATGGTCGCCCAACAAACGGGAGCCAAAGTGGTGAAATTGCCGCTTAATGCGCAGCGATTGCCGGATGTCGATTTGTTGCCAGAACTGATCACACCTCGTAGTCGAATTCTTGCTCTGGGACAAATGTCGAACGTCACTGGCGGTTGCCCGGATCTGGCGCGAGCGATTACCTTTGCTCATTCAGCCGGGATGGTGGTGATGGTTGATGGTGCTCAGGGGGCGGTGCATTTCCCCGCAGATGTTCAGCAACTGGATATTGATTTCTATGCTTTTTCAGGTCACAAACTGTATGGCCCGACGGGTATCGGCGTGCTGTATGGCAAATCAGAACTGCTGGAAGCGATGTCACCCTGGCTAGGTGGCGGCAAAATGGTTCACGAAGTGAGTTTTGACGGCTTCACGACTCAATCTGCGCCGTGGAAACTGGAAGCAGGAACGCCAAATGTCGCTGGCGTCATAGGATTAAGCGCGGCGCTGGAATGGCTGACAGATTACGATATCAACCAGGCCGAAAGCTGGAGCCGTAGCTTAGCAACGCTTGCAGAAGAAGCGCTGGCGAAACGTCCAGGCTTTCGTTCATTCCGCTGCCAGGATTCCAGCCTGCTGGCCTTTGATTTTGCTGGAGTTCATCACAGCGATATGGTGACACTGCTGGCTGAGTACGGTATTGCCCTGCGGGCCGGGCAGCATTGCGCTCAGCCGCTACTGGCAGAATTAGGCGTAACCGGCACACTGCGCGCCTCTTTTGCGCCATATAATACAAAGAGTGATGTGGATGCGCTGGTGAATGCCGTTGACCGCGCGCTGGAATTATTGGTGGATTAATGACGAACCCGCAATTCGCCGGACATCCGTTCGGCACAACCGTAACCGCAGAAACGTTACGCAATACCTTCGCACCGTTGACGCAATGGGAAGATAAATATCGCCAGTTGATCATGCTGGGGAAACAGCTTCCGGCTTTGCCAGACGAGTTAAAAGCGCAGGCTAAAGAGATTGCCGGATGCGAAAACCGCGTCTGGCTGGGATATACCATGGCTGAAAACGGCAAGATGCATTTCTTTGGCGACAGCGAAGGACGCATTGTGCGCGGCCTGCTTGCGGTGTTGTTGACTGCCGTTGAGGGCAAAACCGCCGCCGAATTGCAGGCACAGTCGCCGCTGGCATTGTTTGATGAGCTGGGATTGCGTGCGCAACTTAGCGCCTCACGCAGCCAGGGGTTGAATGCGTTAAGCGAGGCGATTATCGCTGCGGCGAAGCAGGTTTAAGCACAGAACCGGGTCGGAAAGGACGTTTGCGTCGCATCCGACCTGATTGTTTACCCCTGACGCGCCGCTTTCGCCATCATCTTCTTCAGCGCATGAGAAACCGCAACAAAACCAAAGGTGGCGGTCACCATCGTCGCGGCACCAAATCCAGATGCACAATCCATCCGCTTTGGCCCTTCCGCCGTAGCTTTCATTGCACAGACGGTGCCGTCTGACTGCGGGTACACCAGCGCTTCGGTAGAGAACACGCAATCTACGCAGAGCTTACCTTTACTGTTTTTCACTACGCCAAAATCGCTTTTCAGGCGCTCGCGCAACTTCGCCGCCAACGGGTCCTGAATCGTTTTCGCCAGATCGGTAACCTGAATCTGCGTCGGGTCAATCTGCCCACCCGCGCCACCGGTCGTGACCAGCGGGATTTTATTGCGCCGACAATAAGCAATCAGCGCCGCTTTGGGCCGTACACTATCAATAGCATCAATCACGTACGAATAACCGGCATTCATATATTGCGCTACGTTATCCGGCGTCACGAAATCATCCACCACCGTTACACGGCACTCCGGGTTAATCTGGCGAATACGCTCCGCCATTACTTCCGCTTTTGCCAGCCCGACGTTATCGCGCAGAGCGTGAATTTGCCGATTGGTATTGGTGACGCACACATCATCCATATCGATAAGCGTGATTGCGCCAATCCCCGTGCGCGCCAGCGCTTCCGCCGCCCAGGAACCGACACCGCCAATACCGACCACACAAATATGCGCGTCAGCAAACAGTTGCAACGCTTTTTCACCATACAGACGCGCTGTGCCACCAAAACGCTGACGCCATGCATCACTAATTACCACAGACATAGCACCTCAGAATTAAAAAGGGCGAGGTTATCCCTCACCCTGTCGTATCCGTCAAAACGGTATACAGAATAACACATCAGCCGCTAAAGACGTTACCTGCGCCCGGGGCGGTTTTCAGCACCCAAACACGTCCATAGTGGTTGTACCAACCTGCGCGGTGTCCGGCTTCCGGCCCGATACCTTGATAAATATCGAAGTGTTGGCCTTTGATTGCACCACCGACATCCAACGCCACCATCAGCCGTAGTTCGTACTGACCGTTAAATTTGCCGTTATTATCCAGCAGCGGCACTTCTGCCAGTAAGGTTGTACCAGGCGGGATAATGGAACGATCGGACGCAACTGAAGCGCGACCAACCAGCGGCACCGCACTTGCCCCTTTCACCGGTGCAAAAGATTGCGGTTTAAAGAAGACGAAAGACGGGTTCTGTTCCAGCAGCTCGCGAACCTCAGCTTCACTGTGTGTTTCGCCCCAGTGACGAATCGCCTGCATCGACATATCTTCTTTTTTCACTTCGCCACGGTCGATCAACACCTTACCAATGCTGCGATAGGCATGACCGTTTTTCCCTGCATAGCTGAAAAAGTTAAGCGGACTGCCATCACCAAAGTCGATATACCCGCTACCCTGCACATCCATAATGAAGTTATCCATCAGGGAGTTACTGTAAGCGAGAATATATTTATCACTCAGCGCTCCTGCGTAGATCTCCGCACGAGACGGCAGACGACCACGTTTTGGCGGCATACGGTAAATAGGATACTGGAACTCGCCCTGGCGGGTATGGCGCGCCTGAATTACCGGCGTGTAATAGCCTGTAAACTGCACGTTACCATAGTTGTCGGCACCTTCCATCTGCCAGGCATCAATGCCGAACTGGCGCATATTGCGGGTATCACCGCCTGCGCGCAGCCACTCTTGCACCGCGTTATAAACATTACTCTGGTTGCCATACAGACGCGGTGACGAATTACGGATATGGTTAATTTGCTCGGCAAAATCACCGGCGTTAATCGGCGCGCCAACGGCATCTGGCTGGTTCACCAGAGAGAAAGGCTGGGTAAATTTCCCGTCTTTATATTGCTGTCCGCGATCGGTTGGTTTGGAAGAGCAGGCGGCAAGCATTGCCACAACCGTGCCCATAAGAAGGTACTTTACCCAACGTCCTTTCATTGTTCTCTTCTTCAGGTTAAAAAATAAGGCGCAACGAAGATAACAAACCGCCGCGTTTAATGAAATGAGCAGCCTCTCCCTGACGCAAATTTTGCACAAAAAATAGGCTTTAGTGATTTGTTTTTGCTCAAAATCATACCAAATCCGTGATCTGGGTAAAAAAAAGGTTGCATGAAAACGCGAGCGGAGTATAGTGCGCATCCACGGACGCGGGGTGGAGCAGCCTGGTAGCTCGTCGGGCTCATAACCCGAAGGTCGTCGGTTCAAATCCGGCCCCCGCAACCAATTAAAATTTGATGAAGTAAAGCAGTACGGTGACGCGGGGTGGAGCAGCCTGGTAGCTCGTCGGGCTCATAACCCGAAGGTCGTCGGTTCAAATCCGGCCCCCGCAACCAATCAAAATTTAATGAAGTAAAGTAGTACGGTGACGCGGGGTGGAGCAGCCTGGTAGCTCGTCGGGCTCATAACCCGAAGGTCGTCGGTTCAAATCCGGCCCCCGCAACCAACACTTATGATGCTGATAAGCCGCAATGTGTTTCACAGATTGCGGTTTTTTTGTATTTAAAATCTTTGTTCGCTGAACTCACAACACGTTTTTTATCTCCCTTCCTGCGAAGTAATCAATTATCGACTGGGCAACGTGTATCCCGGTTTGCTGGTATGACTCAACGGTGGCTGCCGCGATATGCGGCGTTGTAATGATATTTTTGGCATGTAGCAGTGGGCTAAATTGCGCCAACGGTTCAGAGCTAAACACATCCAGCGCCGCAAACACATTTCGTTCTTCAATCACCTGAAGTAAAGCGCCCTCATCCAGCAACTTTCCCCTTGCGGCATTGATGATCAGAGCACCATTGCGCATCATCGACAAATATTTATGACTAATAAAGTTCTCCAGCTCAGAAGAAAAAGGCAAAAGAACAATGATGACATGCGACTGCATAAAGATATCTTCAATTGATACAAACTGAACTCCAGCTTTGTCAGCAACCTGATAGTCGGGTTGTTTGTCAAAAGCTAAAAGCTCAACATCAAAACCAGATAACCTTTTCGCCAGTGTTTTGCCAATATTGCCGTAGCCAAGCAGGCCAATACGTTTACCTTGTAACTCGCAGCCATGCGACTCACCCCAGTAGCCATTTTGCATCGCATGATAGCTACCGGGGATATTTCTCATGCTCGCGAAGATAAGTCCAATGATAAATTCCGCAACCGCATTTGAATTAATCCCAACCGCATTATTGACAATAATACCTGATTGCTGTGCCGCACGAAGATCAATATTGTCTATCCCCGTCCCGAATCTCGATATTATTTTCACACCAGACAGCAATGATAGCGTGTCCGCCTGATAACAATCTTTTCCGGCGATGACCGCGCAAATAGATTCTCGTAATGCAGTGGATTCTGATTTAAGCAGATGCTCCACATTATTCTTAATAATAAGATTAAAATTATTCTCTCTTAGCAACTTGCTGGCGGAAACACAGCGTGCTGAAAAGCTGGGGACGGTGACCAGAACATTTTTCATAGCGGACACTCACTTCAAAGAACGCCACCCCAAAAGATGGCGTGACCGGTTACTGTATTTATATTTTGAAATTATGAATTTGCTTTAATGCCGAGTGCACCTCCTGGATGATATAAGCCGAAATCAGCACGAGTAAATTTTTTCAATTCAGAGAGTGCAAGCGCCACCGCATCACCAACAACCAGAACAACAGTCGACGAGCATGACGGTGCTAAACCTAAATTATCCGCCTCACTTTTGACGGGGATTTCAACAGATAAATCACAACTTATCGCAAGCGATGAGTGATGACTGCGGGTAAAAGAGATCAAATAATTACCCATTTTTTTCAGACTAGGCAGTGTCGCCAGGATTTCCGCCGTCTCACCACTGTTTGAAATAAGAATAACAACATCGTCTTTCGCCACCATTCCAAGGTCGCCGTGTACCGCTTCCGTACCGTGAACAAAAAACGAGGGAGTTCCGGTACTGGCAAAAGTTGCTGCGAGTTTTCGGGCAATAATACCGGACTTACCAACACCAATAAAAACAACTTTTCCCTGACAAGATTGTAATACTTTAATTAAATTAGCGAATTCAGAAAGTGGGGAATCAATAACCTCTTCTACTGCTTTAAGTTCGTTATGCATAAAATGTTTAATGAGATAGATAAGATCCGTGTTATTCATTTTTATTCTCCCTGATTAATATTTTTAATTACACTCACAAGACGCGTAAGCCCCATATATAATTTTTCTCGACCGCAGGCCAGGTTCAGACGAAGGTAGCCCTCCCCCTCCGTTCCATAGACATGCCCCGCCATAATGCCCACTTTGCCTTCATGAATTAATCGACTGTAAAATTCATCAAAAGGATAACCAATAGCAGAACAATCTATCCAGGAAAAATAGCAACCATCAGCTGGCCTTACGATCAATTCTGGAATATTTTCATTCAGATACTGCTGGGTGAATTGAATGTTAGAGGCAATATGTGCCTTTAATGACTTTAACCATCCCTCACATTCGTTATAGGCAATAATAGTTGCAATTATATTCAGTACTGATGGGGAGTTTACAAAATCGCGATACCTCGATATCGTTCTGAACTTATGATTAAAATTATCGTCAGTTGAAATCATATACGATCCTGTTAGTGCAGGAACATTAAATGTTTTCGATATCGAGTTAAATACTACTACTTTTTCTTTTTTTATTTTAAGCGCGGATGTAAAGCTACGATTAAAAACAAAATCACTATGGATTTCATCTGAACATAACCAGACATTATGCCTTGTACAGCTTGCAGCGATTTTATGCAGTTCTTCTTCCGACCAGACTGTTCCTGTCGGGTTATGAGGATTACATAATAACACCATCTTTGCGCTTTTAATCTTAAGATCAAAATCTTGCCAGTTGATAGCGTAGCCCCCCTCATTTTTTATAATCAAAGAGGCTGTCAGAATATTTCGCTCGCTATGTTTAATTACATCAAAAAATGCATTATAGACAGGTGTAAAAACGAGAATATTATCACCATGCGATGTCAATAACTCTATTGCTTTTGCAATAGAGTACATCACACTGGGGCTATAGGTTATCCATTCAGGTTTAATATCTGTTTGATATTGTTGATAATACCAGTTTACTATCGCATTCAGATATTCACCATGTTGCCAACGACTGTACCCTAAAATCGGGTGTTCCAGACGTTTTCTTAATGCCCTGATGATAGCTTCCGGTATCGGAAGATCCATATCTGAAATAGAGAATGGTAATACATCTTTTACACCAAATCTGTCCTCGCAAAAGTCCCATTGGGTACAATATGTTCCTTTGCGGGAAACAGGAGTATTAAAAACATCCATCAGCATATCCCCATGTAGTTATCCATATCCCGACGCAAGGCGATGACTTTAGTACCGATAATGACTTGTAGGGTATTTTGATCAAGTTTAACAACCGCAATTCCGCCAGCTCTTTTTATTGCTGCCTCGTCAATCAATCCCATATCTGCGATTGTTAAACGTAAACGAGTTACGCAATTATCCAGGGATTTAATATTCTCTTTACCACCAAGTGCCTTAACCATCTGCTCCGCTGCTTGCAGCTCTGATTTATCAAGCGTTGGGATATCCGCTATAGCCGTATCCTCATGAGCGTTCAGCGTGACAGGACTGGACTCTTCACGGCCTACGGTCATCAGGTTAAATTTAAGAATAGTCCAACGGAACACAAAGTAATAAATAAAGAAATAGGCCACTTCGACACACACCGCTATTGGCCAACCTGTTCTTGTGCCACGCAATACGCCAAAGCTAATAAATTGAATCAGATCGCCAGTAAATCCCATCTTCACGCCCATATATGGCAAGACCATGTTGGCGAATCCATTCATAAATGCATGGAAGACAAACAGCAGTGGACTGACAAATAAGAACAGAAACTCAATCGGTTCGCTGACGCCGCCAATAATGACTGTAAGCACCCCGGAAATAAGCAATGCTTTGATAGCTTTTCTGTTTTGAGCATGAGCAGTGCGATACATCGCCAGCGCGGCACCAGCCAGACCATACTGAATCATCAGTTTGCCCTGTTCCATTTTCCCCGCCAAATCCAGCGGAATGACCGCATTCTCTTTGACGTACGCCATAAACATGTTCAGGGTGCCATAATACTCTTCGCCGCCAATCACAGCCGAACCGCCGATTGGCGTAAAGCGGAAAACTGACGTCACCAGATGGTTTAAGCCAAAAGGAATCGTCACGCGTTCGGCAACTGCATAGAAGAAATAACCAACAGGACCGGAAGTTGATATCCAGTGGCCAATGAGCATGAAGAGATTGAAAAACGGCGGCCAGATAAAAGGAATGATCAGACCAAATCCACTCATCACAATCAGTGTAATGATAGGCACCAGACGTGGGCCGCTATAAAAACCTAATGATTCTGGAATGCGTAAATTAACGATCTTTTTATACATGCTGGCGACTAATAACCCAGCAACAATTCCCCCTAACACGCTGGTATTGTAGGACTGGATCCCCAGAATGATGGTTTGCCCATGTGTCGACATTTGGTCAGCAGCGACCAATAAGTCGTGCTGTTTAAGATAAAAGTTCGTTCCCAGATGCATCGCCATAAAACCAATTAAGCCAGAAAAAGCGCCATAGGCTTTATCCTCTTTCTCTTTTAATAATCCTAAGGGAATTGCTATCGCAAACAATACAGGTAAATTAACAAAGGCAAACAAACCAAGGCTAACAATGAAATCAAGTATGGTTTTAATTATTGGAATAGCCAGAAATGGAATTAACTTTGCCATATCATCACTGGCTAAACCACTTCCCAGCCCTAGCATCATGCCACATACACTTAGCAGAGCAATGGGATACATAAATGCCTTCCCCAGGCTCTGAAAAAAACTCCAGGCTTTCTTTTGTTTCATGCGGGTTATCTCATATAAATGTTATATATAATTAGTCCATTAATACTTTGGTGCGAATAGAGAGATATAGTTTTTCTTCCAAAATCAATTCATATTTAAAAGTGGCGTACAAATACCTTTCGATTTCATGAATTGCGCGCTGTAACAGAATGTCTTTCTCAAGAAACTGCTCATAGATGTCACCAATATCTTTCTGTTTTATCTTTTCATTACATAAAACTCGATTAGAAAAATACTTAAGGTGCATCATAAATCTTGAATAGTTAAATGAACTTCTGTCCACCTTTCGGTTATAAATACCCTCGATAATCTCCGTGATTTTTTGAGATAATTCAATAATCCGTACCGATTCATAATCAGATGAATTTTCATAGTTATTTAAAATATGCAATGCAATAAAACCAATCTCATCATCCGGAAGTTGAAAGCTAAATTGCTCATTGATGATGGTTAATGCATCCCGGCTTATTGCATATTCTGCTTTGTACAACGCTTTGATTTCCTCAAGAAAAAAATTATTGATTTGTATTCCGGAGGAGACTCTGGATATTGCATTTGAAATGTGATCGGCAAGAATAAGCAATAGCGATGGATTTAACTTTCTTTCAAGATTACACTCCGCGTAGTACACTATCTTTTCGGCAACAAACACATACTCAATATCCACATGTTCGATCAATTTATAGAGTTTGTTTTTTTGTTCATTTCTGACATAAAAAACTCTGTTAGCCGGATGCTCAGGGACCGACATTCCATATTTTTTGTTGTAACCGACGCCAGGCCCAGAAATGATAACCTCCTGTCCATTCATCGATGCCTGTACACAATTATTGTTCATGACTTTTTCGATGATCATTCCATAGCTCCAAAAAAAAAGGCAAGGCACGTCAGAAGTAATAATTACTTCAAACATTGCCTTGCCTGATTTAACAGTTACAAGATGATTAACTAATGCATATACATTACACGGAATTGTGCTTAATTAAAGAGATGGTCGGCTTATTTTTCAAGCCGACATTCAAATATCCGACATCAGTCACAAAACCAGCGTCTAATATTCAGGTAAATGTTATCTATTCAACGAAATATAAATTCATTGAATAAATAAAAACATTATCCCCTTCTCGCCAGCGTCGCCCCATCGGCAAAATACGCTTTAATTCCCGCAAGAATAGACTCCGCAACTTCCTGCTGGAAAGTCGCCGTTTTCAGTTTACGCTCTTCCTCAACGTTACTGATAAACGCCGTTTCGACCAGAATGGAGGGAATATCTGGTGCCTTTAGTACGGCAAACCCGGCCTGTTCAACTTGATTTTTATGCAGCTTGTTGATTTTACCGAGCTTATTCAGCACCGCTTTACCAAACTTCAGGCTGTCGGCAATGGTCAGCGACTGCACCATATCGAACATGGTGTGGTCGACATAGCGGTCACCGCTTTTGCTCACGCCACCAATCAAGTCCGAGGCGTTCTGGGTTTGTGCCAGATATTTTGCCGCAGTACTGGTTGCACCTTTGGTTGAGAGCGCAAACACAGAGGAACCGCTCGGCTGACGACTGGTAAAGGCGTCGGCATGGATAGAGACAAACAGGTCAGCACGCTGTTTCTGGGCTTTTGCTACGCGTACTTGCAACGGAATGAAGATGTCTTCATTGCGCGTCATGTACACCTTCATATTGCCCTCTTTCTCGATCAGAGAGCGCAGACGGCGAGCTATTTGCAATACCACGTCTTTTTCGCGCGTTTTGTATTTCCCCACCGCACCGGAGTCTTCGCCACCGTGGCCAGGGTCAAGCATAATGACAATCGGACGATCCCGCCCAGCTTTACCCGGTTGTGGACCACTTTGTGCTGGCGGCACCTGCTTTTCGAGGTCGCCTTTGTTGTAATCCTCCAGCAGCGCCAGCAGCGGGTCCTGCATATCCTGTGCATTGGCCGGATAGAGGTCCATCACCAGACGCTCTTTAAACCCGGCGACCGGCGCAAGGGCAAACAGCTGCGGTTTTACGTTTTGCTTTAATTCAAAAACCATACGTACGGTTTGCGGGTCAAATTGCCCGACGCGCGCCGACTTGATGAACGGGTCGTCAGCGCGGATTTGCGCCGCCATCCCCTTGAGCACCGAGTTCAGGTTTACATCTTCGATATCCACCACCACGCGTTCAGGATTACTCAACGCGAACTGCTTATATTTCAGCTGACGATTTGATTCTACCGTCACGCGGGTGTAGCTGGACGCAGGCCAGACGCGCACCGCCACGACCTGGCTGACCGCAGCCAGGCTGACCTGACTTACGCTCAATAGCCACATGGCACCCGCGCCTTGCAGTAAACGACGACGGCTGATTGCAGTGTTGGATCCTGACATGCCTCTCCCGAGCAAAAGAAATCTAAGCTGTGTAACAAGTAAACGACCAATTTGACCGGAAACTTTAGCGAAAGACGCATAATCTGTCATCTATAAAACGGTAAACATTCTTTTTATATTCACGGTATTACTGATAAAAAAGTCGCTCCCGCATAAAATTTACACTTGCACCCTGCGAAAAAACAGAATAAAAATACAATAATTTCGAATAATCATGCAAAGAGGTGTGCCGTGGTAAAGGAACGTAAAACCGAGTTGGTCGAGGGATTCCGCCATTCGGTTCCCTATATCAATACCCACCGGGGAAAAACGTTTGTCATCATGCTCGGCGGTGAAGCCATTGAGCATGAGAATTTCTCCAGTATCGTTAATGATATCGGGTTGTTGCACAGCCTCGGCATCCGTCTGGTGGTAGTCTATGGCGCACGTCCGCAGATCGACGCAAATCTGGCTGCGCATCACCACGAACCGCTGTATCACAAGAATATACGTGTGACCGACGCCAAAACACTGGAACTGGTGAAGCAGGCTGCGGGAACATTGCAACTGGATATTACTGCTCGCCTGTCGATGAGTCTCAATAACACGCCGCTGCAGGGCGCGCATATCAACGTCGTCAGTGGCAATTTTATTATTGCCCAGCCACTGGGCGTCGATGACGGCGTGGATTACTGCCATAGCGGGCGTATCCGGCGGATTGATGAAGACGCGATCCATCGTCAACTGGACAGCGGTGCAATAGTGCTAATGGGGCCAGTCGCTGTTTCAGTCACTGGCGAGAGCTTTAATCTGACCTCGGAAGAGATTGCCACTCAACTGGCCATCAAACTGAAAGCTGAAAAGATGATTGGTTTTTGCTCTTCCCAGGGCGTCACTAATGACGACGGTGATATTGTCTCCGAACTTTTCCCTAACGAAGCGCAAGCGCGGGTAGAAGCCCAGGAAGAGAAAGGCGATTACAACTCCGGTACGGTGCGCTTTTTGCGTGGCGCAGTGAAAGCCTGCCGCAGCGGCGTGCGTCGCTGTCATTTAATCAGTTATCAGGAAGATGGCGCGCTGTTGCAAGAGTTGTTCTCACGTGACGGTATCGGTACGCAGATTGTGATGGAAAGCGCCGAGCAAATTCGTCGCGCAACAATCAACGATATTGGCGGCATTCTGGAGTTGATTCGCCCACTGGAGCAGCAAGGTATTCTGGTACGCCGTTCTCGCGAGCAGCTGGAGATGGAAATCGACAAATTCACCATTATTCAGCGCGATAACACGACTATTGCCTGCGCCGCGCTCTATCCGTTCCCGGAAGAGAAGATTGGGGAAATGGCCTGTGTGGCAGTTCACCCGGATTACCGCAGCTCATCACGGGGCGAGGTTCTGCTGGAACGCATTGCCGCTCAGGCGAAGCAGAGCGGCTTAAGCAAATTGTTTGTGCTGACCACGCGCAGTATTCACTGGTTCCAGGAACGTGGATTTACCCCAGTGGATATTGATTTACTGCCCGAGAGCAAAAAGCAGTTGTACAACTACCAGCGTAAATCCAAAGTTTTGATGGCGGATTTAGGGTAAGCGATGAAAATCGCCGGATGCGACATGCGTAACACTCGTGCGTCGCATCCGGCAATTACGTTTATCCCCGTGAACTAAACAACGCCGCCAGACCGCTGCGCCGCTCGGTGCGCGTGGCAATTGCCGCACTTAAAATGCGCTCATCGGCATACAGCGACAGACGGCGACGCGCGCGGGTCACCGCAGTGTAAACCAGCTCTCGTGTTACTACTGGCGTGCGTTGGCTCGGTAAAATCAACGCCGCATGGTCGAACTCCGATCCCTGCGATTTATGTACCGTCATCGCCCACGTCGTTTCGTGCTCTGGCAAGCGACTCGGTTGCACAGACTTAATATTGCCGTCCGGCATCGCAAACCAGACGCGCGTCCCCTGCCCGCGATCCAGCGCAATACCGATATCGCCATTAAACAACCCAAGCGCGCTGTCATTACGGGCAATCATCACCGGTCGGCCTTCGTACCAACGAGAGTGCGGATTACGATGAATTTTGCGCTTCTGTTGCATAAACTGCTCAATTCGCTCATTCAGTCCAGCCACGCCAAACGGCCCTTCCCGCAGGGCGCACAAAAGCTGGTACTCATTGAACGCCTGAATGATTAAATCCGGCTCGGCACGCGCTTGCAGCAGATCCAGATAACGTCCGTAACCCGAAAGAGCTTCCTCAAGCATCGCAATATAATCTTCGCCGCTCTGTAAAAGCCGTTTTTCGATATCAGTAAAATCCTGCTGAAAAACGGTTTTCACTGCCGTTTTATCACCACGGTTGATCGCCGCAGCTAACTGACCAATGCCAGAATCGCTGCCGAAACGATAGCTTTTTTGCAGCAGGCAGAGACTGTCGCGTAAAGATGCCGCGTCTGTGCCAGTTCCTGCCGGAACGTGAGTTCCCGTCAGGCGGCTTAACTGCCCGGCACGCTCGGCGGTAAAGCCGGCATTGGCATAAGCACAAATATCGCCCAGCACAGCCCCAGCCTCAACCGAGGCCAGTTGATCGCGATCGCCGAGAAAGATCACTCGCGCATGATCGGGCAAGGCGTCTATCAGTCTCGACATCATCGGCAGATCGATCATTGACGCTTCATCTACCACCAGCACATCAAGATGCAGCGGGTTACCGGCATGATGACGTAAACGCTGGCTACCCGGCTGCGCACCCAGCAATCGGTGCAAAGTGCTGGCATCTTCCGGAATGCGTTTCTTTTGTTCATCGGTCAGCGGTAATTGTCGCAAAGCCTTGCCGAGAGATTCGGTTAAGCGCGCGGCAGCTTTACCCGTTGGTGCAGCCAGACGGATACGGCAGCGTTCGCCGTCGGCCATTTGAATTAACGCTGCCAGCAACTTCGCTACGGTGGTCGTTTTACCGGTGCCAGGGCCGCCGGAAATCACCGAGATCCGCCGAGTCAGCGCCACTGCCGCCGCAATTTTTTGCCAGTTAATTTCATCGCTTACTGGAAAAAGTTTGTCCAGGGTTTGCGCCAGTAGAGCTTCATCAACCTCAATGGCATGATTCACTTCGTTGAAAAAGCGTGCCACTGTGCGCTCGTTACACCACATGCGATTCAAATAAAGACGATCGCCACAGAGGATCATCGGCGTTGGTTCATCTCCCCGGCTGACCGCTTGTGAAGCCAGCAAGCATTCTTCCCAATTTTGTAGCTCACCGATTTCACTGACACAGGTCGCCAACAGCGGATGCGATGCCTCGTTATTTTCCAGTCGTGAAAGCGGCAAACAAACGTGTCCCTCTCCGGCATCATGACTTAACAGTGCCGCCGCGAGGGTGACGGCAGGATGTTCATCTCCCGCCACGGTCAGGGCAAACTGCACGTCCAGCGGGCGTAGCTGTTTGTGCTCCACAGCTTCCAGTAATTGCTTTTGCAATTTCATTACGCCTCCTCCAGGGTCATACCGGCAAACATCTCATCCATCAGGGCAATCAACCCGGCATTGGGTCGGGTTGTGTAAATCCCCTGTTGCGGATGTTCTTTATCAACACCACGCAGGAACAGATAAATAACGCCGCCAAAGTGGCGCTCATAGTCGTAATCAGCAATGCGATGGCGCAGATAACGGTGCAGCGCCAGGGTATAAAGCTGATATTGCAGATCATAGCGGTGCGCCTGCATTGCCGCTGCCATAGCCTGTTGGGTGTAAGCCGAACTGTCTTCACCCAACCAGTTGGATTTATAGTCGAGCAGGTAATAACGCCCTTCGTGGCGGAATACCAGGTCGATAAAGCCTTTTAACATGCCGCGTACCTGCATGAACTCCAGCGGCGGGCAGCCAGCGGATAGCGGGTCAAACTGGCGAATTAGTGCATCAAGCTGGCTGGCGATAAGCGGTTCACTAATCGGCAGGTAAAACTCCATCTCCACCTGTTTATCGCGATCGGAAAGCTGATTCAGGCTAACACCCGTTTCATTGAGAGGTGCCTGGAGGACAGCCGTGATCCACTCAGTCAACACCGGTTCCCACTGCGGTTCAAAGCCACCGAGCTCCAGTTTTTCCTGTACCCAGTTCGGGTCAACCGGCTGGGTAAAATCGAGGTCTTCAAACAAACTGTGCAAGAATGTCCCCGGTGACGCACCGCGCGGGAACTGATGCGGTGTTAACGTCGGTTCTTCAACGACGCTGACCACGCCTGCGGCATCAACATCCAACCGTGGCATCAGATCCTGAGCGATACCGTGACCACGCTGCTGCAAACCGGAGTAGCTGGTGACACGCCAGTTATCGCCGGGCAATCGTTGTAGCGTCCTCGCATTCAGTTCTGCAGTTAATGCATCATTAACCTGCCAGGGCTGGTTATCACCAGTTTGTGCCGTTTGCCAGGCAATATCATCATCGCATAACGCTTCAATACAGGTGCGAAGCCCTGCCGCATCTTGCGGTTCCCCTTTTTGCAGCAAACGCCCGAGCGCACTTTGGTGGACGTCGGTATCACCTTTTTTATCGCCACGACGGCGCACCAGCGGTGCAACGCCGAGACTGCAATGCCAAACCGAACGCGTCAGCGCCACGTAAAGCAAACGCAGATCTTCCGCCAGACGTTCGGCCTCCGCGAGGTCGACGCTTTCTGGCGCAGCATTAAGATCCAGAACAGCCTCAAACGAGTGGCGATCGTGATAAAACGCCTGATCCTGGACGCGGAAATTGGTGATAAACGGCAGCCA
The DNA here is from genome assembly GCF_046486595.1 of Escherichia sp. WS3063. Classification (NCBI taxonomy): domain Bacteria; kingdom Pseudomonadati; phylum Pseudomonadota; class Gammaproteobacteria; order Enterobacterales; family Enterobacteriaceae; genus Escherichia; species Escherichia sp. WS3063. Next base: position 28,256 of record NZ_JBJQKY010000010.1, on the reverse strand, counting down.
GACCAATGGATATTCCAGCCCTTTCGATTTGTGGATCGTGACAATCTGCACGAGATGTTTATCACTTTCGAGACGCATTTGTTGGCTGGAGGCATTACTGTCTGGCTCGAGGATATGTTGCGATAACCAGCGTACCAGCGCATGTTCACTTTCCAGCTGCGTGCCGGCTTCTTGTAGCAATTCGCTGATATGCAAGATATCGGTAAGACGCCGCTCACCGCCTGCTGTTGCCAGCAAGTTTTCTGCAATGTTACGCGCCGACATCAGCGCCCGCAGCATCGGCATAACGCCACGTTTGCGCCAGATTTGCCGATAACCATCGAACTCTTCGACTACCGCATCCCACGCATGTTCGTCATTATTCAGCGTTTCAATATCCAGCGCATTCAGCCCCATCATTGACGTTGCCAGCGCACTGCGCAGGGTGTTCTCACGTTCGGGTGTCATCACCGCCTGCAACAGCCAAAGCATCTCCTGTGCTTCCAGAGTTTCAAAAACACTGTCGCGGTTCGAAAGGTAAACGGAAGGGATTTCCAGCAGCGTTAAGGCATCGCGCACCTGAGCGGCCTCCAGGCGGCTGCGCACCAGCACACTGATGTCCGAAGCACGTACCGGACGCGCGTCGTCGCCGTTCATCAGCAACGCTTCGCCCCGCTGTCCGGCTTGTAGCCAGTCGCGGATTTGCGCAGCACATACCTGCGCCATGGTACTTTGATAGTCGCCAACGCCGCAGCTTTCGCCTTCCATCAGCCACATTTTCATCGCAGGCTGCGTTTCACCTTTAAACACAAAACGTAACGCCTGATTTTTCCCGGCTGATTTCACTGGAATAAAAGGAATTTCGCGAAACATGAACGCGTCATCAGTCTGACTGAAAAGCTTATTCACGCTGTTCACCATTCCTGGTGCGGAGCGCCAGTTGGTGTCTAAGGTGTAGTGGGCGTGAACTTCGCTACGCGCCTTCATATAAGTGAAGATATCCGCACCCCGAAATGCATATATGGCCTGTTTCGGGTCGCCAATCAGCAACAATGCGGTTTCCGGCTGATGGTGCCAGATACGGCGAAAAATTCGGTACTGCTGGGGGTCGGTATCCTGAAATTCATCGATCATTGCCACCGGGAATCGCGTACGGATCGCCGCTGCCAACACCTCGCCGCTTTCGCTACGCAGCGCGGAATCGAGCCGACTTAACATGTCATCAAAACCCAATTCGCCACGGCGGCGTTTTTCACGCGCTACTGTTTCGCGGATCTCAGCTAATGCGCGAGTGATCACCAGATCGCGGATCGACAATGGTTCTGCAAGCAGTTGATCGATCGCCTCAAACAGTGGATGTCGCGGGGTTTCCCCCCCGGCTTTCGTGCGATCTTCTAAGAAACGCTGAGAGAATTTTTCCAGCGACTCTGGCAACTGATAACTGTTGGTCTCTTCTTCTGCCCAGGCGCTGATCTTGTCGATCCATTTAGCCTGATTGCTACGGTTAAACTTGCGTCGATCAATACCAGAAGATTCGATCAGCGCATCCAGTTCACCCACCGCGTCGCGCCACTGCTGTTTTACCGTATCAATACGCGCCACAATTTGCGCGTGGCGGGAAGCCAGCGTTTCATCATCGGGCGGCGGCGCTTTGATAACCGGCGCTTCGCCTTGCAGATAACGATTAATATCGCGCAGTAACGCCTGCGGCCCTTTCCAGGTTTCAAAGACGACCTGGGCAATTTCACGCGGCAGCGGGTAGCAGTGGCGACGCCAGAAATCGGCGCAGGCCTGGTAACGTAGCAGAGACTCATCTTCAATCAACTGCTGCTCAAACAGCATGCCGGATTCAAAGGCATTCAGGTTGAGCATGCGCTGGCAAAAACCGTGAATAGTAAAGACTGCCGCTTCATCCATCTGCCGTTCGGCTAACAACAACCACTGCGCGGCTTGCGCTTTATCGTCGATCTCTTCCAGCAGGCGTTTGTACAGTGGATTGTCGGTGGTTTCACGCAGACAGGCGATGCGCAACTCGTGGATATTGCTACGGATACGACCGCGCAATTCTGCCGTGGCAGCCTCGGTAAAGGTGACCACCAGCAGTTCTTCAACGGTCAGCGGGCGGGGAAAGGCGGCAGAACCGCCTAGTCCAAGTAACAGGCGCAAATAGAGCGCCGCAATCGTAAAGGTTTTGCCTGTGCCGGCAGAGGCTTCAATCAGGCGCTCGCCCTGTAAGGGCAAGCGCAAAGGATCTAGTGTCTCGGCGACATCACTCATTCTTTTCACTCATCAGGGGCATTGTTTGCTGCAACGCGCTGACGTTCTCCCACACTTTCCAGCCTTCAGGATGCACATATTCGGCTTTCCCGTTCTGGCTGCCGGAAATCTGCGACAGAATAGCCATACCTTGCGGCTCGACCACCGCCTGATGGAAGAAATCAGCAAGTTTTTGCGGCGTCAGCAGTTTTATCTGGGCCACGATTTTATCACGCGAATCGAAGCGCATATTGCCGCGATCGAAATCTTTACTTAACTTCGATGCTTCTTCGCCGAGCGTTTGCGGTGCCTGCAGCATCTGGGTAATTACCGCCTGCTGGATTTGCGCAAACTCTTCTGGCTTCATCGCCCGCAGTTTCGCTTCTGCGGTCGGGAAAAACGCCTTGTAACGCTCCCACAGATACGATGGCTGTTTTTCGTTGCTTTGCAGCAGGAAGCCCATGCCCCACTGACGCCCCACGCTCATTGGGAACGCGAACACGGCATAGCCCAACTGTTCTTCGGTACGCAACTGATTGTAGAACCACGGCTGTACAATCTGCCCCAGCAGAGAACTATACGCTGAACTGGTGTATTCATCGTAGCCAGTCGGTACAAATACCGCTGCCAGTGCGGAGTCAGTGCTGTTACCGGCTTTTTCAAAGATGACGGATTGTTTTTTATCGATCAGTACATCTTTGTTACGACACCACTCTGAACCATCAGCGCCCAACTGTTTTTGCACATCGCGTGCCAGCGTTGTTGCCTGGGCTTCAGTCATGTTGCCGATAACCATAAACTCTGGTCGAGCCCCTGATTTTAAGGCGTCGCGATAGGTCAGCACCTCTTTCAACGTAATGGAGGGCAAAATTTTGCGCCGTTCATCTCGCGAGAAGTACGGCACTTGCGAGAGCATCTGCGCGGGCATAATCGCCTGCTCGAACGCTTTGCCCTTTTCTGCGGAATCCATCATCTGGTTATACCAGGACTTCGCCTGCTCAAGCTGATCTTCCGTAGCGGTATAGCTAAAGTAGCCCTCCAGCAGAGCCTGGAACAGCTGCGGCAGGCGCTGAGTGTAACCATTGGCATTAACCATAAGGCCGTTGTTAGCATTGGTGGAAAAACTTATGCCACCAACCGACGCCTGGTTGCTTAACTGATCAAGCGCCAGCCCTGCGAGATAATCATTGAGCGCAAACATCACCTGATTGCGGGCGCTGTTCATGGCTTTCGGATTACGCAAAATCAGGCTGACATCAGCTTTGGGCTCACTGGCAAAATAACGGCTTGGCGCATACACCACGCGCAGATTCGACTCATCAACAATCAACTCTGGATGGTCGTATTTCTTCTCTGACTTAATCAGCGAGAAATCGTCAGGAATATAGGGGTTAAGCTCCGGTAAGGAGAGCGCAATATTGGCGGCTTTTTTCTGCCAGTCCGCGAAAGTTTGTTCGCTGATTTTATCGACTTGATACGGCGCATCGACAAAATAAGCCGTTTTATTGTGCGGCTCTTTCGGGCTGATATACCAGATACGCGCATTCTGCGGCGTCATCATCGCCAGACGTTCTTTTACTGCTTTAGCGTCGTACCGATCGGCAATATTGACTGCATCCAGTGTATGCTCAACAGGAACGCGAATCATGGTATCAGCCAGCCATTCGACGTAATCCATATCACGGGTGATTGACGGATAACGGAAGTCGATATCCAGCACATTCGCCAGTTCATCGAAGTATTGTTTATCGATCCCTTTTTCACGTAACAGATTGAGGTAGCTAAAAATGGCCGCCACAACCTGATCGCGATTCGCCAGACCTTTATCGGTTAAAGACGCAGAGATCGCTAATACGCCGCTGTTGCCGTTGACGATAGGATCGGAATTGGCGCTAATACCCTCAACTAATCCCTGCTTTTGCAGCCAGTCAGAAAGTGTACCTGGGCTGCGATTACCAATCAGATAGGTAATCAATTCATCCGTTTTACTACGGAACTTCGCTGAATTGTTATCGATGCGAAACTCAACGCGCAGAACTTTACGCGGCAACGCCGGGACGTAATGAATGATAATGCCCTTTTGCGCGTCGGTGACTACCGGCACGGTGATTTCCGGTTTTTTGCTCTCTTTGTTCGGCACGCGACCAAAGGTGTCCGCCGCCATTTTTGCCAACTCCGGCAACGGTTTATTACTGTAAATAACCGCCTTCATCAGATTGGCGGAATAGTACTTCTCGTGGAAATCTTTCAGCGCCTGCTGTACCGGATTACCTGGTTTGTCGCTTAAGGTTTCCAGGTTACCACCAGAAAACTTTGAACCGGGGTGTGCCGGGTTAATGGTTTCTGCGCTGACCTGTGCCATGCGCATCCCGTCACGCGTACGCGCCATGGTTAATTCGGCATTCACTGCATTACGTTCACGTTCGGCGTATTTCTTGTCGAGCAAGGGTTCTGCAATAGCATCGGCCAGGCGGTCTACCGCACCGGGTAAGGCATCGTTCTCAACTTCCAGATAGAAAGCCGTGCGATACGGTGCCGTGCTGGCATTGTGACTGCCGCCGTGCATTTTGAGATATTCGGCCAGACTGTCAGCCTGCGGGTACTTTTTCGACCCCATCAGACTCATATGTTCAAGGTAATGTGCCAGCCCCTGGTACGCCTCGGGATCTTCCAGCGACCCAACGGGCACTACCAGCGCCGAGAGCGATTTAACCGCCTGCGGATCAGAAACCAGCAAGACCACCATACCGTTATCCAGACGTATAGCCTGATACTGGCGGTTATCTTTATCACTTTTACGGATGGTTTCCTGAATCGGCTGCCATCCCGTTTCTGCCTGACTTAAGGGTGCCCAAAGGGCAACAAACAACAATAATGCTTTGAACCAGGTGCTGCGGGGCATTCACGGACCTCATAATCAACTTTATTTTCTGGCCAGATTCAACAGGTTAACGCAAATCATCTGCCAGAATTTAATCTTGTGCTGCACGAGTCAGCCTATGTCTATATATCCATCAGTCCGTGACTGGTGCGCATCATAAAGCAAGCAGATATATTGCGCAATTTTTATACAGCACTCATGACTGATTAAAGCGAAACAGCGGTAACAGGAAACGTTGCGACTGTTCAACGATGGCCTCCATTGTCTCTGGTGTTAATTGCCGCCAGAGCCGTTGATACCAGATATCATCACCTTCGCCACGCACCATCATGTTGCCTTCGTAAGCCTGAAGGAATTTCGTACGGGCTTTTTGCAACGTGGAATCGTCATCCAGCATGGCATCGTTTTGCGCGTCATAACAGGTTTTTAGCCACGCGCCGCCACTTTCAGGTAACACCAGCAATGGCGCGGACATCCCTTCACGATACCCCTCAATCAGTTGTGAGAGGTAATGTAAAGCCTGTTCGGCTGCAAGCGGCGGAAAACGCCACTCGCCGTCTTTGCGTAGAAAAAGGCGACTTTCACCATTACCACCGCTGGCACAGTAGACAAGGTGTTCCAGCCAAAGTTGCATTCCCTGCGCCACACTTAATAAAGAGGGACGCCAGCGCAACAGGCCATCCGACTGCACCTGCGGCAACCAGCCAGTTATCTGCACACCGTTGCAGGCGAGGTCAATTTCCATACTCTGCCCCGGCTGGCGACAGGCAATGACTCTGTCGGCAAGCTGCTGCATCTCCTGGCACTGAGTTTCCCAGAAAATTTCACCAAAAGCGCCATACGGTAAATCCCCTGCCGCCCGGAAGCGACGGAACAAGCGTTCGGCATCATCTTGCTCGACCAGTGCATTCAATAACTGCTGATTGATTTGATAACGGCTAAGCCCTTCCAGAATAAATGGCTCGGTGTCGGGGATTTCGCTGTCTTCGGTACGGAAGTTCACCTGCAAACGCATCTGGAAAAATGCCCGCACCGGATGTGCCCAGAATCGTTGTAGCGTTTCCAGCGGCACGGTTTCCGGTAAGGTAAACGGCAGCGGCTGAACAAATTCAGAATGTGCTTTACCAGCCTGGCTGGCCGCAGGTAGCCATTCACGAGCATAGCTTTGTCGTTCGCCTGGCTGGTAGTTTTGCGGATCAAACGGCATCCGGGTATGGAGGCAAGTAAGATGCGCTTTTACCCTTGCCTCGCTTTCATCACAGTTGAGCGCTTCATCGCCCGGTAGATAATGGCTTTGCCCGATGTAGTCGATCAGTTCCTGCACCAGTACCGACGGGAAACGTTCACTGTTATCCTGAATAGAACGCCCGATATAGCTGATATAGAGTTTTTGCTGCGCGGAAATTAACGCTTCCAGGAACAGATAGCGGTCGTCATCGCGACGGCTACGGTCGCCACGCTTCGGTTTCTGGCTCATCAGGTCAAAGCCCAATGGCGCAAGCTGACGTGGATAAACGCCGTCGTTCATTCCCAGCAGGCAAACCACTTTGAACGGGATGGAACGCATTGGCATCAGAGTACAAATGTTAACCGGTCCGGCGAGAAAACGCTGGCTGATACGTTCCTGATCCAGGCGCTGTGCCAGTTCATCACGCAATAGTGACAGCGGCACCGCGTCGCCATACTGCGCACCTAAACCTTCGGCGATAATCGCCTGCCATTGTTGTTCGATCAGCGTCATCGCCGCTTCGGTTTCCGCATCCGGCAGGAAGAAGGCGTTGAGCATATCGCGACAAACCGGCAACCACTCTTCCAGCGGACGCTCCTGCGCCAGCCCGCGACGCCAGATGTTTAGCTGCATTAGCAGTGAAGCCAGATGCCCCACCAGTTCTGCAATTAAGCCGCTCGATTCATCATAAGGTAGAACCGATTGCCACTCGCCCTGCGCGCTCTCCATCGCGTAGCCCAGCAACATACGCGTCAGGCCAAATCGCCAGGTGTGTTGACCGGTAGCGGGAAGTTCCAGCTCGCGAACGTTGTCGTCATCTATCCCCCAACGAATGCCGGATTCATTGACCCACTGACGTAAATAACGCAGCCCTTCTTCGGTGATGTCAAACCGCGCTGCCAGCACCGGCACATCCAGTAATGCCAGCACGTCTTCCGACACAAAGCGGCTGTCTGGCAACGATAACAGGCTGATAAACGCTTCAAGTACAGGATGCGACTGCCGCGCCCGACGGTCGGAAATGGCGTAAGGCAGGTAACGATCCGCAGGTGCGCTACCAAACACAGCCTGAATAAACGGACTGTAGCTGTCGATATCAGCCACCATCACGATGATGTCGCGCGGAGTAAGTGTCGGGTCTTCCTCCAGCATCGCCAGCAGGCGATCGTGTAAAACTTCAACTTCACGCTGCGGGCTATGGCAAACGTGGAAGGTGATACTGCTATCCAGTGGATCAAGCGGGCGTTTGTTATCGCTACGGGAAAACTCTTCGATGTTCACACCCGCAACGGCGCGGTTTTCCAGTTCCAGAATGTCAGACTGAATATTATGCAGCAGGTTATCTGGCGTCACATCGACAAAAGCGTCCAGCTCCTGGCTGCTATCCAGGTCAGAAAGAAGATAAATGTAGTCGCGCCCAAGCTTGCCCCATGAAGCCAGCAGCGGGTTGCCGACATCCTGTTCACCATCGCTGTTAAAGAGCTGCCCGGCATTTTCGCTGTCGCGAAATAGCGGTAATTCGCGATCTTCAAAACTGTGTCGGCGCTGGCGGGTCAGTAATTTCGCCAGATAAGCAGGATCTTTAATATCGCCCCAGTAATAACGACAAGGGTTGGTAAACAGAAGGTAGATTTCAATATGTTTACCCAGCGCCTGTAGCGCCTGGAGATAAACAGGCGGTAACGCGGAAATACCGCATATAAAGACGCGCGAAGGTAACCCCGGCGGGCAGGTCGTCGCGGACTCCAGCGTTTCGATAAAGCGCTGATAGAGATTGGCGCGGTGCCAGCGCGGTTGCCCAAGTTCGTCGGTATATTCCACCAACGCTTTCCACAACGGCGCTTGCCAGGCCTGTGCTTCTCCCAACCCTTCTACCAGATGTCCTGTTTCCCACTGTGCCAGCCAGTCCGGACGATAGACCAGATACTGGTCAAACAGGTCCGCCGCTTTTGAAGAAAGCTGGAACAGTTTTCGCTTGTCACTATCGTCAGTCAGATAATGCCGCAACAGGGTAAAGTCTTCGCGCTCCAACAGTTGCGGCAGCAGAGTCATCAGTTTCCAGCTCATGCTCTGTTTGTTAAAGGCGCTCTCTTTGGGGATCTCCGGTAACACCCGGACGAACATATCCCAGATAAAGCTCGCTGGCAGCGGAAAATCAATGTTTGCCGCAATACCAAACTTTTGCGACAGGGTCATTTGCAGCCACTGTGCCATACCGGTACTTTGCACCAGAATCATCTCTGGTTCGAAAGGATCGTCCAGCCGTTCGCGTTCGACAATAAACTCCATCAACGCTTCCAGCACGTCCAGACGATTGGAATGGTAGACCCTTAACATAGCGGCTCCTGACTACTGACGATTCGGGCAATGCAGGCGGGTCATCTCGCCTTCTCTGCCCCCGGGTGAAACTAGCGTAACGCTGATGCTGACACATCCCGCCTGCGATGTCTGCATTCGGTTGACCTGCCAGTTGGCAGGTGGCGAAATCGCACGCAGTTGCGTTTGCTGCCAGCCATGCCGCCAGAGCTGTTGGTACTGGTTTCTGCTGGCAAGACTGTTCATTAATGTTCGCTGGAAACCCGATAACGCAGTGACAATCATCACCATCAACACCATCGCCAACATTACCTCCGGCAGACTAAAGCCTTGTTGATTCTTCAGGGAAGCTGACATAACGCCCTCTCTTTCAGCGGACAAAAATCGCTCCAGCCGCGTGGCGAAAAAACAATGTTTCCATCGATGACTTCGCCTGTTCGCCACAACGAAACGCCTTCATAACCGGCAATCAATAAGGCCTCATTATCTGCCAATAAACGCAGACAAACCCGGGCACCGGTGGCAGCGTACAGTAAGCACTGAACTGCGGGCTGCGTCTGCCAGGAGTGCATTTTTCCCCACTCCAGCGCCGACTGAACGATGGCCTGGCGGCGCAATGACTGACTTTCCATGCTCACGCGAGAGGCAAAACTGCGATCCTGTTGGCTCATTCCTTGTAATAGCAAGCTACCCAAAACCAGCAGCATAAGGACCAGAGCCAGTGACGAAACACCCTTTTCTCGGTTCACAGGTTGGATCCTGTCACGCTATAGCTGGCATCCACCACGGTTTGCGGATCAGCCTTGCTGGCAGCGTGCATATTAACCGTCAACACCGGCGAGAAGCCGCTGACATCCTGACGGGTAACCTGAAAAGTGTCGATAATGATGGCATCCGGATTAGTCACTTTATCCCAGCCCTTACCTTCACAGGATGTCGCACCGCGTAGCGTTTCCAGCACATGCTCCTTCAGACGAAATCCAATCTGGTCGGACTCTTTTACCGGTTCGCGATCCCAGATACCGTTACTGTTCGCATCCCACTGCACAATGACACAGTCACCCTGTCCGACAATTTCCAGCCCTTCGCCGGTACAGCTGCCATGACAATAACCCGCCCTCTGGAGATGCTTCGCAACGGTAAATACCCGCAGCCAGATTTCATCTTCCAGCGCCAGCTTACGGGTGCTCGTTAAACTGTCACGCTGTAACGCAGGCAGAAAGCGTGCAGCCCCCAGCAACAATACGCTACTGATCGCCATAGCAATCAACACTTCCAGCAGAGAAAAACCTTGCTCTTTTACAGGCATCCTTCTGTTTCTCCTTGCTGACAAAGCCGGAGTCTTCCCCACGGCGAAACCACCAGCCACCACTCGCCCGTTGAGTTTTTGAAGCGAATATGCCCGGCCCATGCGGTATTGCGCAGGCCAAAGAAAGCAAGCGAAGGTGTCAGATCGCTCATTTCGACTTCGGGCCAGCGTGGCACAAAGACCAATGGTGAACTGCCATGACAGGTATTGGCCCCAGCAGCGGAACTCACAAGGCACCATAACGTCCCCTCCCTGATAACACTGATACTGTGGTCGCGGTTATGCCAGTTGGCATCTTCACGTAAATAGAGCAAATAGTCCCGCGCCTGGCTGGCGGTTTGCCAAAGCCGTTGCGACTGCTGCCAATATTGCCAGCCATAGAGCCCACTTGCGCTTAGCATGACCAGAATCAGCATCGCGACCAGCGTTTCAATCAGCGTATAACCACGTTGTGTTTTCATGCCGGCAGTATGGAGCGAGGAGAAAAAAAGACGAGGGCCAGTTTCTATTTCTTCGGCGCATCTTCCGGACTATTTACGCCGTTGCAGGACGTTGCAAAATTTCGGGAAGGCGTCTCGAAGAATTTAACGGAGGGTAAAAAAAACCGACGCACACTGGCGTCGGCTCTGGCAGGATGTTTCGTAATTAGATAGCCACCGGCGCTTTAATGCCCGGATGTGGATCGTAGCCTTCAATCTCAAAGTCTTCGAAACGGTAGTCGAAGATGGATTCGGGTTTACGTTTGATAATCAACTTCGGCAGCGGACGCGGTTCGCGGCTTAATTGCAGATGAGTTTGATCCATATGGTTGCTGTACAGGTGCGTGTCGCCACCGGTCCAGACAAAATCACCCACTTCCAGATCGCACTGCTGCGCCATCATATGCACCAGTAACGCGTAGCTGGCAATGTTGAACGGCAGGCCGAGGAAGACGTCACAGGAGCGCTGATAAAGCTGGCAAGAGAGTTTGCCGTCTGCCACATAGAACTGGAAGAATGCATGGCACGGTGCCAGCGCCATTTTATCCAGTTCGCCTACGTTCCACGCTGAAACAATAATGCGGCGCGAATCCGGGTCGTTTTTCAGCTGGTTCAGTACCGTAGTGATCTGGTCAATATGACGACCATCTGGCGTTGGCCAGGCGCGCCACTGTTTACCATACACTGGCCCGAGGTCGCCGTTTTCATCGGCCCATTCGTCCCAGATGGTGACATTGTTTTCGTGTAGATAAGCAATGTTAGTGTCGCCCTGCAGAAACCACAGCAGTTCATGGATGATGGAACGCAGGTGGCAACGTTTAGTTGTCACCAGCGGGAATCCATCCTGCAGGTTAAAACGCATCTGATGACCAAAAATGGAAAGCGTTCCGGTTCCGGTACGGTCGTTTTTCTGTGTGCCTTCGTCGAGCACTTTTTGCATCAGTTCTAAATACTGTTTCATGGTTCCTCAGGAAACGTGTTGCTGTGGGCTGCGACGATATGCCCAGACCATCATGATCACACCCGCGACAATCATCGGGATGGAAAGAATTTGCCCCATGCTAATGTACTGCACCCAGGCACCAGTAAACTGCGCGTCGGGCTGGCGGAAAAACTCAACAATGATGCGAAACGCGCCGTAACCAATCAGGAACAAACCTGAGACAGCTCCCATTGGGCGCGGTTTACGAATATACAGGTTGAGGATAATAAACAGCACCACACCTTCCAGCAGCAGCTCGTAAAGCTGTGATGGGTGGCGCGGCAGCACACCGTAAGTGTCGAAAATGGATTGCCACTGCGGGTTGGTTTGCAGCAGCAAAATATCTTCTGTACGGGAGCCAGGGAACAGCATGGCAAACGGGAAGTTTGGGTCAACGCGGCCCCACAATTCACCGTTAATAAAGTTGCCCAGACGCCCGGCACCAAGACCAAACGGAATGAGTGGGGCGATAAAATCAGAAACCTGGAAGAAGGAACGTTTAGTACGGCGGGCGAAGATAATCATCACCACGATAACGCCAATCAGGCCGCCGTGGAAAGACATGCCGCCGTCCCAGACACGGAACAGATACAGCGGATCGGCCATAAACTGCGGAAAATTGTAGAACAGAACATAACCAATACGTCCACCGAGGAAGACGCCGAGGAAGCCCGCATAGAGTAAGTTTTCAACTTCATTTTTGGTCCAGCCGCTGCCCGGACGATTCGCCCGACGTGTTGCCAGCCACATTGCAAAAATGAAACCCACCAGATACATCAGGCCGTACCAGTGAAGCGCCACGGGTCCTATTGAGAAAATGACCGGATCAAACTCCGGAAAATGCAGATAGCTACTGGTCATCTGTCACCACAAGTTCTTGTTATTTCGCTGAAAGAGAACAGCGATTGAAATGCGCGCCGCAGGTTTCAGGCGCTCCAAAGGTGCGAATAATAGCACAAGGGGACCAGGCTGGTTGCCGGATACCGTTAAAAGATATGTATATGATCCGCGCTATAACCCTCCGCGAATCAGCCCGCCCATGCCGCGACGCTCCATAAAGGCTGCAACCTGATGGCGAACTTCGGTCGCCAGTTGCGCTTCCAGACTACGCTGCGCAAGATTTTCTGCTTCAGCAAAATCAATGCGCCGCAGCAGGTATTTTACGCGCGCTACAGAACGTCCGTTCATAGACAGATGGCGATACCCAAGCCCAATGAGGATTGCCACGCACATGGGATCGCCCGCCATTTCACCGCACAAACGGAGATCGATTCCATGTATTTCCGCTTCCCGGGCGATCATCGCCAGAGCTCGTAACATTGCAGGATGAAGACTGTCATAAATGTTCGCCACCCGGGTATTGTTGCGATCAACGGCCAGGATGTATTGCGTCAGATCGTTGGTGCCAACAGAGATGAAATCGACCCGCTTTGCCAGATGCGGCAGCATAAATACCATTGACGGCACTTCCAGCATGATGCCGATACGTGGTTTGGGAATTTCGTAACCGATCATCTCCTCGACTTCACGTCCGGCACGTTCAATCAGGCGGCGTGCTTCGTCAACTTCATCGAGGCTTGTGACCATCGGCAACAGAATATTCAGGTTGCCCGTAGCGGCATTAGCACGCAGCATCGCCCGCACCTGGATCAAGAAGATCTCCGGCTGATCGAGCGTAATGCGAATCCCACGCCAACCCAGGCATGGATTCTCTTCGCTGATCGGCATGTAAGGCAGCTGCTTATCTGCTCCGACATCCAGCGTACGCAAGGTGACGGGTTTATCATTGAACATTTGCAGCATCCCCTGATACTGCGCCACCTGTTCTTCTTCCGACGGAAAACCACTTTGCAGCATGAATGGGATTTCAGTGCGATAAAGTCCTATGCCATCAATACGGCTGCCCAGTTTTTCTTCATGTTCCGGGCTTAAACCGGCATTGAGCATGACTTTAATGCGCTCGCCGCTTTTTAACTGGGCGGGTAAATTGACGTCATCTTCCGCCAGACGGCTAAGCTCAATCTCTTCACTAATTAGCCGCTGATATTCTTGCAGCAGTACCGGCTCCGGATCGACCAGCAATTCACCGCGATAACCATCGACGATCAACGTCCGACGATGCAGCACCGAAGGCTGAATATCCGCGCCCATTACGGTAGGGATCCCCAGCGCACGTACCATGATCGCAGCATGGGAGTTGGCTGCGCCATCGCGCACGACAACACCCACTAAGCGATCCTGGGGCAGCTCAGCAAGCGTTGTCGCTGACAGTTCATCTGCCACCAGAATGAAACGTTCCGGCCAGGCGTTCGGCCCTTGATTAGCGTCATCAAGATGAAACAGCAATCGCTGACCCAGCGCACGTAAATCGCCAGCCCGCTCTTTGAGATAGTTATCGCTTAGCGCGGCAAACTGTTCGGCAAATTTTTCAATGACGGTTTTTACCGCCCACTCTGCCACCGAGCCTTTATCAACCTCGGCAAACAATTCGCGACGCAGCCGGGTGTCCGAAAGCAGGTGCGAGTAAAGATCGAAAATAGCCGCCGTTTCTTTTTGTGCACCGGCGGCAAAGCGTTTGCTGTAGCGGCGAAACTCGTTTGCCGCTTCTTCCAGCGCCCCGGTCAGTCGTTCGCGTTCCAGAGCCGGATCCAGCGTTGATGCCTGATACACCTGTTCCATTAAAGGTAACGTGGCATCCTGCCAGCCTTCGGCAATCGCCACACCAGGCGCTGCCGGTAATGCACGGATTCGCGTCTGGCGATATTGCCCAAATAAGGCAGTCAACTGCGACTGAGAAAGAATCGCTGCCATCTGGGTGGCAAGCGTCACCAGGAAGGATTCTTCACTTTCGTCATACTGGCGCAACTCTCGTTGCTGTACCACCAGTACACCAAGCAACTGGCGACGTTGAATAATTGGTACGCCTAAAAACGCGCGGAAACGTTCTTCTTTTACGGAGGGGATGTATTTGAAGCTGGGGTGCTTTTGCGCATCTGCAAGGTTTATCGGTTCCGCCAGCCTGCCAACCAGGCCGACGATCCCTTCATCAAACGCGAGCGTTACAGTGCGACCGCGTGGTTTTTTCAGCCCCCGGGTCGCCATCAGGTAGTAACAACGTCGATCATGATCGGCAAGGTAAACCGAACAGACCTCGGTATCCATCGCAAGACAGATGTCGGTAACCAGAATATTTAACGCCTCATTCAGGCGTGGTGCGCTGGCTACCTTTTCGACTATTTCGCGCAGGCGAGTGAGCATAATTGGCGTGACTTAACCTCTTTTACGTCGATAAGCAGATGCGTTTTGTGGTTTTGGCGTATTTTCCTGCAGTGACATCACCACACTCGCGAACTCTTTCATTACCCTACGGTAGACATCACGTTTAAATGACACCACCTGTCTGACCGGATACCAGTAACTTACCCATCGCCAGCCGTCAAACTCTGGTGTACTGCTGGTTTGCATATTGATTTCTGCATCGCCGCTCACCAGCTGCAAGAGAAACCATTTTTGTTTTTGGCCGATACAAACCGGCTTCGTGTCCCAACGCACCAAACGTTTCGGTAATTTGTAGCGCAACCAGTTACGCGTTGAAGCAAGGATTCGAACGTCTTTACGGCTTAATCCTACTTCTTCAAACAATTCACGGTACATCGCCTGCTCTGCGGATTCTCCGGGGTTGATTCCGCCTTGCGGAAATTGCCAGGAGTGCTGACCAAATCGCCGGGCCCACATTACCTGCCCCTGGCGATTACAAATCACGATACCTACGTTTGGGCGGTAGCCATCGTCATCAATCACCGGACTACCTCAAAATAAAGCTTTATATACGAATGATTGTTTCATACTCCAGGAAGACGGTAAACCACTCTCTGCAGGGCATTACACACTAATAACAATTGAATAACTCACAGTTATGTGCAGAGTTATAAACAGAGGAAGGGGTGGATAGCCGTTTTTATTCACCTTTTCTGTGGATAGAGTTGTGAAGAACTACGGAATTACTACGGGAAAACCCGGAGCATTCTGAATAAGCCCGATATAGACATTTTAAAATATTCATTATCAGTCAATGCATTACATGTAATTTTAGTAATAAAAAAGAGTAATTCGTGACCCAGGTCACACCTCTCATTTACGGATTGGCGAAAGATCAACCAATGCCGTATTTATCCACAGAATGTGCCACTAAGTTAAGCACTGAACCACTAAAAACTGGAGTTTCGTCGCACGTCAAGGCTGTAAATGGAAACAGTAGTGGAGGTTTTTCACAGTTATCCCAGCTTTCTGTGGATAACATGGTGTAAGATCCTGTTTATTTTCAGTGACCAGATTTGGAAAACCCATTGCAGTGTTGCGCAACTCGATTACCGGCAACCTAAAAAGTAATATAAATCAGAGAATTGAACAACGCCTGTGGAAAAAGTTACACTGCGAATATTCGGCACATAATTGCTGTTTATTTTTTAACCAAGGTATCGTGACATGTCCCAACCTCGCCCACTGCTCTCTCCTCCCGAAACTGAAGAACAGTTGTTAGCGCAAGCACAGCAACTTTCTGGTTATACATTGGGAGAACTGGCGGCACTTGCCGGGCTGGTTACACCAGAGAATTTAAAACGCGATAAGGGCTGGATTGGCGTGTTACTGGAGATCTGGCTAGGTGCCAGCGCAGGGAGTAAACCTGAGCAAGATTTTGCTGCTCTGGGCGTGGAACTTAAAACTATCCCTGTGGATAGTCTTGGTCGTCCGCTGGAAACAACATTCGTTTGTGTTGCCCCGTTAACGGGTAATAGCGGGGTGACCTGGGAAACCAGCCACGTGCGCCACAAGCTCAAACGCGTACTGTGGATACCGGTTGAAGGCGAGCGCAGCATCCCGCTGGCAAAGCGTCGCGTTGGATCACCGTTGCTGTGGAGCCCGAATGAAGAGGAAGACCGGCAGCTACGCGAAGACTGGGAAGAATTAATGGATATGATTGTTCTCGGTCAGGTTGAGCGGATTACCGCTCGTCACGGGGAATATTTACAGATACGACCGAAAGCAGCGAATGCGAAAGCGCTTACCGAAGCCATTGGTGCCCGGGGCGAACGGATTCTGACGCTGCCGCGCGGCTTTTATTTGAAGAAGAATTTCACCAGTGCGCTACTGGCCCGTCATTTTCTGATCCAGTAGCCATCGCTTTGACCTGCCGCTTTCCGGGCATATAATTACCGCTTCATTTTTTTGGCAGGGCTTTTTAGATGTTATTTGCATGGATAACCGATCCTAACGCCTGGCTTGCGCTCGGTACGCTGACGCTGCTGGAGATCGTTCTTGGGATCGACAATATTATTTTCCTTTCTCTGGTGGTGGCAAAGCTCCCCACAGCACAACGTGCTCATGCGCGCCGTCTGGGGTTGGCGGGAGCCATGGTTATGCGTCTGGCGCTGCTGGCATCCATCGCCTGGGTTACGCGCCTGACAAATCCGCTTTTTACAATATTCAGCCAGGAAATTTCCGCCCGTGA
This sequence comes from Escherichia sp. WS3063, assembly GCF_046486595.1. Lineage (NCBI taxonomy): Bacteria > Pseudomonadati > Pseudomonadota > Gammaproteobacteria > Enterobacterales > Enterobacteriaceae > Escherichia > Escherichia sp. WS3063. The sequence goes on along the minus strand of NZ_JBJQKY010000010.1, from coordinate 11,317 downwards.
TTTGATTCTGCTTCTGGGTGGCTTGTTCCTTATCTGGAAAGCCAGCAAGGAAATCCACGAATCCATTGAAGGTGAAGAAGAAGGGCTGAAAACACGCGTTTCATCATTCCTCGGCGCTATCGTGCAGATTATGCTGCTGGATATTATCTTCAGCCTCGACTCGGTGATTACCGCTGTGGGTCTGTCAGATCACCTGTTTATTATGATGGCCGCCGTGGTGATTGCCGTAGGCGTGATGATGTTCGCCGCACGCTCGATTGGTGATTTTGTCGAACGCCATCCTTCGGTAAAAATGCTGGCGCTCTCTTTCCTGATTCTGGTGGGCTTTACCTTGATTCTGGAAAGTTTCGACATCCACGTACCGAAAGGTTACATCTACTTTGCGATGTTCTTCTCTATTGCGGTTGAAAGCCTCAACCTGATTCGCAACAAAAAGAATCCGCTCTGATACTCCGTACGCTCTCCTGCGGGAGGGCGTACTCACTCCTGTTACCCTCACAGTTTAAGATTTTCCTGCTTTCAAGATATATAACGTCGGTTTATAAACAGACTATTATCATAGGTGGGCCAAATGAGGATAACCGGATGAAAAAATGGGCAGTAATAATTTCTGCAGTCGGACTGGCGTTTGCTGTTTCCGGGTGTTCCAGTGATTACGTCATGGCGACCAAAGATGGCCGTATGATTTTGACCGATGGAAAACCTGAAATTGATGATGATACCGGGCTGGTGAGTTATCACGATCAGCAAGGTAACGCGATGCAAATTAACCGTGATGATGTTTCGCAAATTATTGAACGTTAACAAATAAGGTCAGCATCCGGCTGGCCTTAAGATTTTTCTCTTTCACTTTTCCCTTCCCTCTGCCATTTTTATATTCCTTATGTTGTGATTATAAAAAGGAAACGGCTATGCAATATCACCGTATACCCCACAGTTCGCTGGAAGTCAGCACGCTGGGGCTTGGCACGATGACGTTTGGTGAACAGAACAGCGAAGCCGACGCCCACGCACAACTCGACTATGCCGTCGCTCAGGGCATTAACCTTATCGACGTTGCCGAAATGTACCCAGTACCTCCGCGCCCCGAAACTCAAGGGCTAACCGAAACCTACGTCGGCAACTGGCTGGCGAAACATGGCAGCCGCGAAAAGTTAATTATCGCCTCCAAAGTGAGCGGACCGTCGCGCAATAATGACAAAGGCATCCGCCCGGATCAGGCGCTGGATCGGAAGAATATCCGCGAAGCGCTGCATGACAGCCTCAAGCGTCTGCAGACTGATTACCTCGATCTCTATCAGGTGCACTGGCCGCAGCGCCCAACCAACTGCTTCGGCAAACTCGGTTATAGCTGGACAGATTCTGCGCCTGCGGTTTCGCTGCTGGATACACTGGACGCACTGGCAGAGTACCAACGCGCGGGAAAAATTCGTTATATCGGCGTGTCGAACGAAACTGCATTTGGCGTAATGCGCTACCTGCATCTGGCGGACAAACACGATCTGCCGCGTATTGTCACCATTCAAAATCCCTACAGTCTGTTAAACCGCAGTTTTGAAGTAGGTCTGGCAGAAGTCAGTCAGTATGAAGGGGTCGAACTGCTGGCCTATTCGTGCCTGGGTTTCGGCACGCTGACCGGGAAATATCTCAATGGTGCAAAACCCGCTGGCGCACGTAATACGCTCTTTAGTCGGTTCACCCGCTATAGCGGTGAGCAAACGCAAAAAGCCGTCGCGGCGTATGTTGATATCGCCAGACGTCATGGCCTGGATCCTGCTCAGATGGCGCTCGCTTTTGTACGCCGTCAACCGTTTGTTGCCAGCACTCTGCTGGGCGCAACCACGATGGAGCAGCTGAAAACTAACGTCGAAAGTTTGCATCTGGAGTTAAGCGAAGACGTATTAGCTGAAATTGAAGCGGTGCATCAGGTTTATACGTATCCGGCACCGTGATCCTTTCGCCTGGTGTTTTGCGCCAGGCGTCTCTTTTCTCCACTTTTCAGAATGTATTCACTACTTTTCGCCGCATCTTTCCTGACAAAGCGCAATAGACTCTTTTGGTCAACGCCAGCGCGCGTTTCAATGTCTGTGCCCATTGTTAAGGATAACCATGTTGATTTTCAAACCTATTCCCCTCGCCATGTTGCTTACCGGGTGCCTGTCCTCCGCCTGGGGGGCGCAGTTAACTCAAGCGCTAACACTCAAAGACGTCACTGTTTATCTGCATGGTGCCAGCCTACAAGGTGAAGAGACACTCAACTTACCGGCAGGTGAAAGCGAAATTATTTTCACTAATATCGCCAATTCGGTAACCGACGACAGCATCGCCATTTCTATCGATAACGGAGTGACGGTGCTTTCCTCACGTATCGCGCTAATGGAAACACAGCCGAATGCGCTGCCGTCAGATACTCAGCAACAGTTAAAAGCAGTAAAGGTGGAACAGGCAAAACTGACCGCCGAGAAAAACAATATCGCGGCTCAAATTAAGGTATTAGAGGCAAATAGCACATTAACCAATAAAAGTGCCGCCGAAGTTGGCAAGTATCTGCAAATGGTGAAAGAGAAAAATGGTGAGTTATTACGGGCTGACAATGAGTTGACGCAGAAACTTGCTGATAACCAGCTTGGAATTGAAAAGTTGGAGCAACGCGAGAGTATGAATAACGGTGATTCAGAGGCATCCGATGATCCGCAGGTTATCATCGCTAAGGTATATGTCCCAAAAGCCGTCACTGCGAAAGCGGTGGTGCATTATATAACTCCTGATGCTACATGGACGCCGATCTATGATATTCACGCCACGGGCATAAACCAACCGCTGCGTCTGGTTTACAAGGCTAATATTCGCCAGTATACGGGGTTGCCATGGAAAAACGTTAATCTCGTGCTCTCGACCAGTGAACCTGATACTCATCTCACGCTGCCACACCTGGAACCTCTGTATGTGGATGTGACTGAGTATGGTGGTGTAAGCGGCTCGCTTTCAGCAACACCCGTGATGAAACAGCGTTCGGAATATTCGTCTGACCAGGATGCATCAGAATTGCAGAAATCCCTGGAGGCAGAGATGCAAAAATCAAGGGAGCGACCAGCCGGGCGCAAGTATGCCGCACAGGCAGCACCAGCTTCGGCGCGACCAGAAAGTTTCACCGCGCAAAATGTTCGCTATGCGCTTTCGCTGCCGTGGCAAATCGACAGCGACAACACCGCGCGCACGGTGGTCATTAAGGAGGAATCGGTCAGCGGTGAATATCGCTTCTTTGCTATTCCGAAGATCAGTAATGACGCTTATCTCCAGGTGCAAATTAAAGAGTGGGAACAGTTAAATTTAATCCCCGGCGAAAGTCAGATCTTCTTTGGTAACAATCGTACCGGCGTGGGCTATTTGCAGCCGCCGGAAGATGGCAAGTCGCTGGATATTCAGCTTAACCGCGATCCCAAGCTGATTATTCAACGTAAAGCCGTACTCAAAAAAGAGAATGCGTTATCTATCTTTAATGACAGCGCGGTGCGCAACTTCAGTTACACCCTTAATGTAAAGAACAGCTACGGCGACGCGGTGGATATCACTCTGCTCGACCAGATCCCAGTCAGTGCTAATAGTGATATTACGGTGGAAAAAATGCAGTATGGTCAGGCGCAGTTTGATGCGAAAACGGGTGAACTGTCCTGGACGCTGAAACTGTCAGGTAAAGAGAACGTGAGTCTGCCATTCTCATACAGCGTGAAGTATCCGAAAGGTATGCACCCTTCGGGAATGTGACGTTCACCAGATGGCGGAATATGCCATCTGGTGAAAGCTTAATGACGGCGCTGCCAGATCCACAGCGCCGTTATTGCCAGCGCAAACAGCGCACCGAAGCCAATGCCAATGGGCACGACCGGGATGCCTACCATTACCGCCAGCGAGTAAATGCCCAGCATCAACAACATGGCGCTGTTTTCGCCAAGGTTTTGTACTGCAATCGCATTCCCCGCCCCGACGCTTTTTTTACCCCGCTCCTGTAGCAACGCATTGAGCGGTACTACAAAAAAGCCCCCCAGCACGCCAATCAGCATCAACAAGGCATAGGCTGGCAACAGCTCGTGTTGCAGGGAGAAAATCAGTACCACCACGCCAATCAAAATCCCGGCTGGCATACAGCGTGACACGGTTTCCAGCGTAACCAGCTTCGCTGCCGCACCTGCGCCAACCACGATACCAATCGCTACCATCGCGTTGAGATAGGTCGGCGTAGCGTTATCGGTAATGCCCAGCGCCACCGGTACCCACAGCACCAACAGGAAACGCAGCGTGACACCTGCTCCCCAGAATAAACTGGTGCCCACCAGCGAAAAACGCGTTTCACCATTGCGCCATAGCGAGGTGCAGGCATTCAGGAAACTGCGGGTCATGTTGATGAGATTCCAGGACTGCCCCGGACGCGCCGCCGCCAGTTTGGGAATGTAGATATTGGCAACGACCGCACCACCGTAGGCCAGTGCGCATGCGGCCAGGGCGACCAGGACATGCCAGTCAGCCAGCACACCACCGGCTACGGAACCGAGCAAAATCGCCGCTATGGTAGACGCTTCCATTAAACCGTTAGCTTTTACTAACTTACTACCCGTGGTTAATTCGCCGAGAATACCGTATTTCGCCGGTGAATAGGCTGCAGCACCAACACCCACCAGCGTATAGCCGAGAAACGGATTGATACCAAAGCAGATACTGGCTGCGCCCAGCAGCTTCAGGCCGTTGGCAAACATCATCACCCGGCCTTTGGCGAAGCTATCCGCCACCTGCCCGACAAACGGCGCAAAAAGAATGTAAGCACCTACAAACACCATTTGCAGGATGGGCTGGCTCCACTCCGGATAGAACTGCGCTTTTAGTAACGCCAGAGTGGCAAACAGTAGGGCATTATCGCCAAACGCAGAGAGAAACTGCGCCACGATAACCGCTTTCATCCCCTTCGACCACAACGAAGTGTTAGTGTGCACTGACTCACTCATCGTGTTGTTCCGCTTCGTCTACCCAGCTTTTCAACGTGACAAAGTCAGGTTTGCCGCTGCCAAGTAATGGCATCTGTTTCAGATAGCGAATATCGCGCGGTACAGCAAGCTCCGGCACGCCGTGCTCGCGGGCATACTGTTGTAACTTATCGCGCGTCAGTTCGTTATCTGTGGTGAAAAGCACCAGCGCCTCGCCTTTGCTGGCATCGCTCTTAATCGCAGTGGCATGGACTTTATCTGGCGAAACACCAAGTGCCAGTTGTTCCACCATTTCCAGCGATACCATTTCGCCTGCAATTTTGGCAAAGCGTTTTGCGCGGCCCTGAATCTGCACAAAGCCCTGCTCGTCAAAACGCACGATATCGCCAGTGTCATACCAGCCGCGCTCCATTTCGCCGCGAACATTCTCGGCGGTGGGCACTTCCAGTACACCAGGCTTCTCCACCCGCAGATAGCCGTTCATTATGTTCGGCCCTTTCAGTTGCAGGCGTCCGCCCTCTTCGATACCAGGAACCGACAACAGGCGCGCATCCATTCCTGGTAGAATACGCCCTACCGTACCGGGTTTCGCCGCCATCGGTACGTTGATGGAAACGACAGGCGCGCACTCGGTCACACCGTAGCCTTCAAGGATGCGCAGGCCAAATTTATCCTGCCAAAGCTGTTTGGTACTTTCTTGTAGTTTTTCTGCGCCTGCCACCACATAGCGTAGACGATAGAAGTCATACGGGTTGGCGAAACGCGCGTAGTGACCGAGGAAAGTCGAGGTACCGAACAACACGGTGCAACTGCGGTCATACACCAACTCCGGCACAATACGGTAATGCAGCGGGCTTGGATAAAGGAACACTTCTGCACCTGTGAGCAGTGGCGTAAACAGGCCTACCGTAAGCCCAAAGGAGTGAAACAGCGGTAACGCCGACATAAAGCGATCGTTGGTGGTGAAGTCGGCAATCGTTTTAATCTGCTCGACGTTCGCCAGAATGCTTTTATGGCTATGGACGACGCCTTTCGGATGGCCTTCAGAACCGGAGGTAAAAAGGATCAGCGCCTCTTCTTCCGGCTGCTGTTTAACCTGTGCCAGACGCGGCATCAGCAAATGAGCGAAGATCCACACTTTGTCGGCAGTGGTGACATCTGCTTTTAAATCTTCCAGATAAACCCAGCGTACCTGAGTAAGCTGCTCCGGCAGATGCCAGAGTTTACCTTTATCGAGAAACTGGCGGGAAGTGAAGATGGTTTTGATTTCAGCCGCCGTAATAGCACTGGTCAGCCCTTTTACCCCGGCGGTGTAGTTCATCATTGCGGGAATGCGGCGACGGGCGATGGCCCCAAAAATCACTGCCGCACTGATGCCTGCATTGGGCAGCATTAAGCCGATGCGTTCGCCTTCAACACTGTATTTTTCAAGGATGCGTCCAACAAACAGCGTTTTCGTAAGCAATTTGCGATAGGAGTCTGGGGTAAAGTTGACGTCTTCGACACATTTCTTCCCGGCTCCGAAGCGGTACATTGCACTCAGTAAAGATTCGTACAGCGTTTCACGCGGGCGCACCGCCATACGCGCTTCCATCATTATTTGATGCAGCATTTCGCCAGCGATTTTGCGACGGTCACGGGCACGCGGCGCATCCGGCATCTCCACCTGCGTTGGTGGCAAAATATGCAGCGTAATTTGCGGGAACAAGCGACGTTTAACCAGACCTTTCAGGCGGCTGAAGTGCGTAAGTTCCGCCCCTTCAATACGCACAGGAATAACCGTTGCACCAGACTTCGCCGCGACAAAACCCGCGCCATCGTAGATTTTCATCAGCGAGCCTGTGGTGGTGATGCGTCCTTCAGGGAAAATCACCACTGGTCGGCCCTGTTCCACCAGACGTACCAGATGTTTAATCGCCATAGGCTGCGTCGGGTCGAGAGGAACAAAGTCGATAAATGATTTCAGCCAACGCATATACCACTGTTGGCTTATTGAGGTGTAAACGGCAAATACCGGACGCACGGGTAAAAACAATGCCAGCAGTATGCCATCAATAAAAGAGACGTGATTAGGCGTGATTAGAACGCGCTCGCCCTTCAGTGCCTGGTTGTCACCCGTAACGCGAACGCGATACAAAACACGGCACACATTTCGAAAAAAGCTAAAAAGCATTCCAACTCCCTTTGCTCTGATTCAGTAAAAGCGAATGGAGGGAGATTACACGAGATAAAGAACGCGAGCGACAGTAAATTAGGTGCGAAAAAAAACCTGCGCATCCGCGCAGGTTGGTGCAAGAGACAGGGTACGAAGAGCGTACCGAATAATCTCACCAATCAATACCTCTGGGATCTTGATTGTGGTCTGCACAACGACTCTTCGCCAGCGAGAAAACGCAAAGGAATGAAGGGAAATGCAACGAGGTGTGTAAATTGTCGGTTACTGTTACAGATTGATGACCGGCAAAAAAAAACCTGCGCATCTGCGCAGGCTGGTGTAATTCATGTGCTCAACCCGAAGTTGACTTCACCTATCAATACCTCTGGGATCACCACTTTAGCAACCTGAAGCCAAACGCCACCAGCGGTCAATCGCAACAGCGTTTCGCAAAGTGTAACCAAAGGTTTGCAATCTCTTTTTTTGTCTTACTTATTTGCGTTTGGCTCACATTCCCACGATGAAAACACGCCCCCCCTTGAACCAACGGGCGTTTTCCGTAACACTGAAAGAATGTAAGCGTTTACCCACTAAGGTATTTTCATGGCGACCATAAAGGATGTAGCCCGACTGGCAGGCGTTTCAGTCGCCACCGTTTCCCGCGTCATTAATAATTCACCCAAAGCCAGCGAAGCTTCCCGGCTTGCTGTGCATAGTGCAATGGAGTCTCTTAGCTATCACCCGAACGCCAACGCCCGTGCGCTGGCGCAGCAGACCACTGAAACGGTCGGTCTGGTCGTTGGTGATGTTTCCGATCCGTTTTTCGGTGCAATGGTGAAAGCGGTCGAACAGGTGGCTTATCACACTGGTAATTTTTTATTGATTGGCAACGGTTACCACAACGAACAAAAAGAGCGTCAGGCCATTGAGCAACTGATCCGCCATCGCTGTGCTGCGCTGGTTGTCCATGCCAAAATGATCCCGGATGCCGATTTAGCCTCATTAATGAAACAAATGCCCGGTATGGTGCTGATCAACCGTATCCTGCCTGGCTTTGAAAACCGTTGTATTGCTCTGGACGATCGTTACGGTGCCTGGCTGGCAACGCGTCATTTAATTCAGCAAGGTCATACCCGCATTGGTTATCTGTGCTCTAACCACTCTATTTCTGACGCCGAAGATCGTCTGCAAGGGTATTACGATGCCCTTGCTGAAAGTGGTATTCCGACCAATGATCGGCTGGTGACATTTGGCGAACCAGACGAAAGCGGCGGTGAACAGGCAATGACCGAGCTTTTGGGACGAGGAAGAAATTTCACTGCGGTAGCCTGTTATAACGATTCAATGGCGGCGGGCGCGATGGGCGTTCTCAATGATAATGGTATTGATGTACCGGGTGAGATTTCGTTAATTGGCTTTGATGATGTGCTGGTGTCACGCTATGTGCGTCCGCGTCTGACCACCGTGCGTTACCCAATCGTGACGATGGCGACGCAGGCTGCCGAACTGGCTTTGGCGCTGGCGGATAATCGCCCTCTCCCGGAAATCACTAATGTCTTTAGTCCGACGCTGGTACGTCGCCATTCAGTGTCAACTCCGTCGCTGGAGGCAAGTCATCATGCAACCAGCGACTAACCGCAGTTAAAGCAATTCCAGCGCCAGTAATTCTTCAATGGTCTGGCGACGGCGAATCAACCGCGCCTGACCATTATCAAACAGAACTTCTGGTAACAGCGGACGACTGTTGTAGTTGGATGACATTGATGCGCCATATGCCCCCGTATCATGCAGTACCAGATAATCACCCGCCTTCACTTCCGGTAAGACGCGGGTTTCAACATTTCCCCCTTCTTGCTGGGTAAAGACATCGCCCGATTCACATAACGGCCCGGCGACGACGGTTTCCACCGTTGGCGCGTATTCCAGAGAACGACCATCAGCTGTCAGGGCACTGATATGGTGGTAACTACCGTACATTGCCGGGCGCATCAGATCGTTGAACCCGGCATCAACCAGCACAAAGTGGCGGCTACCCATTTGTTTGACGCTCCGCACTTGAGTAATTAATACGCCAGCCTGCGCTACCAGAAAGCGACCCGGTTCAATTTCCAGTTTCACAGGATGGCCCAAATGGCGGGCGATTTGCTCACGCGCGGCATTCCACAGACCATAATAATGTTCGGTATCAACCGCCTCTTCACCCTGTTGATAAGGAATAGAAAGCCCACCGCCCGCAGAAATAGCCTGTAAATCCTGACCGAATTCGAGGACCTGACGCACCATAGCACCACATACCTGTTCCAGATGGGCATAATCAACGCCAGAACCAATGTGCATGTGAATGCCGACCAGCTGTAGATGATGACGTTGTATCACGTCCAGTGCGGCGGGCAGATCGGTGTACCAGATACCGTGCTTGCTGTTTTCGCCACCGGTATTGGTTTTTTGGCTATGCCCGTGACCAAACCCCGGATTAACACGCAGCCATACCCGATGCCCTGGCGAAACCTGACCCAGTTGGTCGAGCATATCAACAGAACCCGCATTCACCGGAATTTGCAATTCACTGACGCGTTCAAGCGTCGCCTGATCGATAACATCTGCCGTAAAAACAATATCATCGGGGTGCGTTTGCGGATTGTAACCCGCCGCCAGTGCACGCTCTATTTCGCCTAACGAGACGGAATCCACTTTCACGCCCTGCTCACGCATTAAGCGCAAAATATGAATATTGGAACAGGCTTTCTGTGCAAAGCGCACCACATCAAACTGTTTCAGCGCTGCAATCTGCCGACGAATAATTTGCGCATCGTAGACCCACACCGGGCAGCCAAATTCTGCGGGCAAACGCAGCAGATTTTCGGCGGTGAGATCGGTATCAGTGCTGAACAGTGAATGTGGCATAACAAACTCCAGATAAGTGCTTTTTTATGATTACGCCACATCATAAAAAGAATAAAAAATATCGATTTATGTCGAGTCTATGCAAAAATGATATGGATTACCGGATTGCGAGAGAGCGCTAATGGCCGCCGTTAACTTACGTCATATTGAAATTTTTCATGCGGTAATGACCGCCGGAAGCCTGACTGAGGCGGCACACCTGCTACACACCTCACAGCCAACCGTCAGCCGCGAACTGGCGCGCTTTGAGAAGGTTATCGGGCTGAAATTGTTTGAGCGCATACGTGGACGATTACATCCTACCGTGCAAGGACTGCGTCTGTTTGAAGAAGTGCAACGATCCTGGTACGGACTGGATCGCATTGTCAGTGCCGCAGAAAGTCTGCGCGAGTTTCGCCAGGGAGAACTGTCTATTGCCTGCCTGCCGGTCTTTTCGCAATCTTTTTTACCGCAGCTCCTGCAACCCTTTCTGGCACGTTATCCCGATGTCAGCTTAAACATCGTGCCCCAGGAATCACCGCTACTTGAAGAGTGGCTCTCGGCCCAGCGTCATGATTTAGGACTCACTGAGACACTCCATACGCCTGCGGGAACAGAACGTACCGAATTACTCTCTTTAGATGAAGTGTGTGTGTTACCTCCGGGCCATCCGCTGGCGGTAAAAAAGGTATTAACGCCGGATGATTTTCACGGTGAAAACTACATCAGCCTTTCCCGTACTGACAGCTATCGCCAGTTCCTGGATCAATTGTTTACTGAGAATCAGGTTAAACGACGCATGATCGTAGAAACCCACAGCGCCGCGTCAGTCTGCGCAATGGTACGGGCGGGGGTAGGCGTTTCGGTAGTTAACCCACTCACCGCACTGGATTATGCGGCAAGCGGTTTAGTGGTGCGGCGGTTCAGCATTGCGGTTCCGTTCACTGTCAGCCTGATCCGCCCCCTGCACCGCCCGTCATCAGCGCTGGTGCAGGCGTTTAGTGAGCATTTACAAGCGGGATTACCGAAACTGGTCACTTCTCTTGACGCTATTTTGTCGTCAGCTACGACAGCATAAAAGCGACAGCATCCTCGGCATGGATCGCCGCGGTATCAAACACAGGCAGAACACTGCGCTCTTCTGGCACCAGTAAACCAATTTCTGTGCAGCCAAAAATGACGCCCTGTGCGCTAATGCCAGTCAGTTAAGCAACTGACTGGCTCTTTTTCGGGGCTGTGGGGTATTTCCAGGGCCTCTCCTTTACCACTCTCGGGAAGGCCCTTTCCCTTCTTGTCGGTAATT